>JANMDA010000197.1:0-5379 GCA_031376085.1 Chloracidobacterium sp. | reverse complement strand
ACAGGCTTTTTTTTATGTCGTTCACTTCTCGTATTGACAGTTCCCGGCACAGCAAAGCCCTTAAATTCCCAATTGCATCTATCGCACAACAGATTATAGCGAAAAAAAACCTTTGAAAAAATGTTTGTAGGCCTGTATCCGCGTCGAATACGGCTGCTTCCACATTTTGGACATCTTTGTGAGATCATTGGCGTCGTTTAACGGATCAACAAGCGTTATAAACACTATATTTTCTATTATTTTCCGCTATCCAGCAAACGTATTCGTTCAATTTCACTAATTATGTGCGTTGCCGCCTGTTGACGGTCTTCCGTCTGTCTATTGTCGCGGCCCAGATCAAACAACGCATCACGATAATGGCTTAATGCCTCTCGAAGATCACCTTTGAACGCCGCCCGCTCAGCTTTTTCGACTTGGTCCGAGACTCTGATCGACACCTCCATTTCCTGTAATACATTGTGGGATTCGAGTAGATTTTGCTCGGTCGGATAGTATTTAAGGGCAAATTCGATCACTTCGACGGCCTCTTTCGTAGCTTCGATCTTATCGGCAATGTCTGTCCGGCTATTTGCTTCGCTGGTTAACGATCGTGCTTCGATCCCGGCCCATTGCAGCAAATGATAGTGATGAAACTCTCCCGCTGATTTTCGCCCTTTCAACAGAGCGCTGAATCGCGGCGAAGCAGAATTTACAGTTTTTAATTCGCTCTCAATCAAAGATATATATTCGCTGCAAAGTTCGAATACCTCTCGATGCCCTGCCGACAATTTGCTCAAAGTCTTGGCAGCATTTGATTTTTGTTTTATTTCGCTGAGGATCGCGGCGTTCTGTTCTAATGAAAGTTTATTTGTATTTCGAGAGCTTCGAAACTGAGGATTAACGCCAGAGTATTTCTGTGCAAGTCCTGGTTCAAATCCGTACCTTTCACGAATACGCCGCATCAAAGCAGCGCGCAGGATAACAGCCCCGCCCAAGATAATACTTGCACCGACCCCGGCAATTACCCACGGTATTTCTTCTTCACCCTCTTCATGCAAAATTCCGCAGGTCACAAAGAAAAAAGCCGCGGCAATCGCTGCCGCCATTACATAATAATTTGACACGGGTAACCAGAATGGGCGGCGGACGACGACGCGCTCAGTATGCCTCATTTGATTCGGATGTGAAATATTCCGCCCGCTTTTCATTTTTTGATAAGATTTTCGTCAAATTTTTCGACACTTTATACTGAATTCTTTATCTGAGAAAGTCAATATACTTTGCTTACCGAGTGCCTGGTTTGTGGCTGATCAAATTTGATATAATTGTTTAATGAAGCGGCAAAAGAAGAAAAAAATCGAGGATCGTCCAGTCTTTGATTCGATACGAAAGCCAACCGCTCCGCCGACTCAAAAATTTGGAGGCGACAGGCCCGACGAAAAACTAATGCCGTCGCGTCGTAAAGCAAAGTACAAGAAAGAACCAGATCAGGATACGTAAACAATGGGTATTGTCAGCAAATTTGGTTATGGTCGCAAGGTTCCCGGCGTTTGGGCTCGCCCCGGGATGAACGTAACTTTTATTGCCGAAATAATGCCGGGAATGTCACGCGAGGATAGAACTTTTCGTATCGAGAGTGTCTTGAGAAACGGACGGGTCATGCTTCAGGATTTCCCCGGCGAATTCCGCGAAGCGGCTTTTGAGCGGCTGGATTTCTCGTCCCACCAAAAATAGAGCCGCTACCAATCATAAACCTTTCCGACTTCCAGAATATTTATCTGTTTAAAGCTCAGTTGACTGATCTGTTTTAGGATTGTGTCTCGATACATCGGCTTGATGTTTATTACATACACTTCGCAGTCCTCATTTTGCAATTTTTCAAGTTCACGTTCCAGCTTTTTCGGCGTGAGGTGATCCGATATTGTTGCAAGATCGCTCATTTCGTCTGGAAACGCACATTCCACGAGTACTGCCTTCAAATTCGGAACTGCATTAAAAGCTGCCCAAATATCGTCCGTTTCCGCCGTATCGCCGGTTATTCCCACCGAAACCTTTCCGTCAGAAATCACATATCCGCTAGCTGAGACCTTATGGTTCACTTCGATGCTTGTAATGGCAAGGTGCTGTGCCGAAAAATTACTTCCCTGTTTGAATTCGTGATATTCGACGACCCTGCCGGATTTATTCATGAGCTCGGAAAAGCGCGGGTACACCGACCAGTTGAAAATATCTCTCTCCAGTATCTCTATTACATCTCTTGTAGCATGAACGCGGATCGGCTCTGTAAGCGTGGCAAAGAGGTCATCGATGAACATCGGAAGTCCGGCGATATGGTCAAGGTGTGCGTGTGTGAGAATTATGTCACGGATCTGGCTGCGTTGCAGGCCGGTGCAGGAAAATGCCAAACTGCCCGCGTCAATAGCGACGCGATCGTCGATCACGATCGACATTAAATGTTGTCTGGCCGACGCTCTTCCATCCTCGTCGATCGTGCTTGGAAGCAATTGGACTCTCATCTCAGCTCAAGAAAAAATCAATTACGTCTATCGCGCGCAAGTCTGTGCCCGCCCGCCGTCGATCTCGTATGTTGCTCCCGTTATCCAGGAAGCTTTGTCGGATGCAAGGTAGTATATCAGTTCGGCCACTTCTTCGGGTGTTCCAACGCGGCCGATAGGATGCGTTTCTTTCGAATGCTCCAAAAAATTCTGATATGCACCATCGTCCATGCCGCCGCGTTTATGGATATTTGTTATAACAACGCCGGGATTCACCGCATTGACACGAATACCTTTTGCCGCAAGTTCAAGTGCCGAGCATCGCGTCAATTGGTCGACCGCAGCTTTTGAAACACAATAACCTAACACGCCCGGAAACGCACGCGTCCCGGCAACACTTGAAACATTTACAATATTGCCTTTAGTTTCCGCTAAGAAAGGAATGCATTTCTGCATCAGGTTAAAAACCGAGCGGAGATTGATATCCATCAGTTTGTCCCAATCATCAAGTGTCGTATTCTCTACGGTTCCCGTTTTGATGATACCTGCCGAATTTACAAGGACGTCAATCCTTCCGAAACTTTCGATCGAAGCCGCAACGACACCTTCAATCTGGGTCACATCAGTAACATCGGCAAGATGAAAATTGATAATACCTTTGACGGATGTCTCGTTCAGAATTTTTAATGATGCTTCATCCCGGCCAACGGCAACGACAGACATGCCGCTTGCAGCGAATAATAACGCCGTCGCTCGTCCGATACCGCTGCTTGCACCAGTTACGATTGCAACTTTTCCCTGCATAAATTAAGAGTCGAATTTCGGAGTTAAGAATACCAATGAATCAGGAATTCTGGCAAACAGGATTAGGCCGTTTTGCGGAAGTTGTAGTGTCGCAGATGCCCAAGCGCTTGAGTTAGAAAGGGCGATACACTTATGTTGGATGTATCGCCCTGATAACGCACGGGCTTAGCCATTTAGGTAGAAAATTAAGACTCGCTGGGACGGGGATTTGCGGCGCGGAAAATTTCAAAGGCGGCTTTTGTCTCTATACTTTTGCGGGTCTTGAAATCTGCGACCCAGTCAGAAACGGTCGCGACCATTTCACGGGCAGTGTTACGCGGAGCAACTGCTTTTCTTCGCTTTTTTATCCTGAGCGCGGGAGCGTCGTCTTTTTTAACTATTTTGATCTTTGATCTATCGTTCATGATTGCATTCTATCTACCGCATGTTGCGGCAATCTTAAATTTTTACAATTTTGCAGAATATATACTTACAATTGGCGATTTGCCAATACTTTGATTACGACAAATTAACTTTAGTTGTTCCAAAAATCATTGTTTCACAGCAATTTTCTATTGAATTCTGTCATTTTAAGCCAATGCCAACAGTGCCGCGAGATTTAGAAACGATTTTTGAGGTAAAATAAAGATGAAATGTTACTAAACCTGCTCGTCATTCATTTTGCCTTCGGCTCGCCGTTTGGCGTGTATCAGATCACACGCGGCGGCAGCGTGCGATCAACAAGGTCGGCAGCAAAGGTGGCGGCCCATTTCGTTCTCTGGCCGATATTTGCGTTAACTTTTATACGCAGTTGGCTAACCGACACCCGCAAACGAACGGAAAACTCACTCGAACAAAAGATCGCGAATATTCGCAGCCAAATCGAGTCTCTGGCATATCGTGAAAATTCAACTGCATCAGTTTTTGAATTTCGTGAAGTTTTCTCGCGCTTTACAGGCCTTACTATGGCATTAGTGCAAGGCGGAAAGGACGCTGATTCGAAAGAATTACTAAAGATTACCGGACACAAGAATATTTCGCTGACCGCTGCGTGCCTAAATCGCCGCAATCGTCAGCGGCTCTTATTCCAACAGAAGCGGGCGCGAAATGAATTTGTCGAAATGATCTCCGCCCTCGCTGCACAATCGAATAATAAAGAGATCGCCGAATTGGGTAAGCATCTCACGGATATTATCGAATAAACGTGAATACATAGATGATCTCTGTAATAAGAAATAAAGTCGATATCCTTTAACTGACATTGTCCGACATCGCTATCGCAAGTCGAACGCCTAACATTTAGCAGGAATTGCTTACCAATCACGCGATTTTGTGCTAAATTTACCTAAACATTATGAAGCCTTCGCGGTTGTGTCTCCTTGCCGTTTTGACAGTCGGTATATTGTTTGCCGCTGATCGGTCTGTGTCCGCAAAGGACGAGTGGATACAGGTCAAATCTAAGAATTTTTTTCTTATTGGCAATGCTTCAGAGAAAGATATCCGAAAGGTCGCCACGCGTCTCGAACAGTTTCGTGAAACATTCCGCCAGGTGTTCGGTAAAACTAATCTTACATCGCCTATCACGACCAATGTTGTCGTCTTCAAGAGCGATTCATCTTATAAAAATTTTAAGCCAAGGCGAGCTGATGGCAAGATCGATACATTTGTCGCCGGATACTTCCAGCCCGGCGAGGATGTCAATTACATCACGCTCACGACCGAGGGCGAAGACGCCCAAACTTTCTCGGTGATTTTTCACGAATACGTCCATTTCATCATCGAAACAAATTTTGGTAAATCCGAGATTCCCGCATGGTTCAACGAAGGCCTGGCCGAATATTATTCGACATTCGCCATCGAGAATGACATTGAGGCAAAACTCGGTCTTACGCTCGATCACCACCTTCTGCGGCTACAGCAGAGCAAGTTTATGCCGCTGGACCAGCTCTTTAAAATCAGCAATTACCAGCTCCTTCAATCCGGTGATCATTCCCGAAGCATCTTTTACTCGGAATCTTGGGCGTTGATTCATTATCTGATACAAAGCGGAAAAACAGATGCACTGGGTAAATTCCTGAATTTTCTTTTAGATGATATTCCGCCCGAAAAAGCTTTCCAGGAT
>JANMDA010000122.1:0-7586 GCA_031376085.1 Chloracidobacterium sp. | reverse complement strand
CCTGGCGTTGACTGTGTATCAGGTCCTGGCGCCGTCGTCGGGGCTAGGCCTCGGGCTCGATCCGGGTAAAAAGCTGGCCGACAATATAGCCGTCAATCTGGCGATTCGACTATTTGCCTGGGCACTAACCGGTGCACTTGTTTACATGATGCTCTACGGACGAGGGTCGAGCGAGCGAAAGGCATCTACCCGCAACATTGGCCTTATTGCCTCGGGATTAAATATAGTCCTCTGGGTCGGAATAACGGCGTGGTACTTTATGTCTATCCACGGCAAATAGTATTGATTGCCACAGAATGCACAAATAGCACAAATAAGAGAGATCTTATTTTGTGCTATTTGTGCTTTTTGTGGCTATTATTTTTTGATCTCTAATCTTCCATCGAGCGCAGTTGCTCGCGGCTTTCCGTTGTTGAACATTATCCGTTCCCATGTCAGAGGCGACGCGGAGCCGTTTGCTCCGATAGCAGTGAATTTCAAATTGAGCAGAACGCCGTTGCCGTCAATAGGAATCGCTCCGTAAACGGCAACTCGTAAGATACCGGGTTCGTCCGCATTGGCAACAAACGAAAGGCCTCGGCTGACCGTTCCACTCATTTCGACCGGATCGGCGAGAGGCTGAATTACCTTTGGATCGTATCGCAGCTCGAATTCATACGAGACAATGCCTTTATTCGCCGCTCCGTCGATTTTCACAGGAATGATAACCTGATCGCCTGCTGATACTGCAAGACGCGGCAGATCGACAACTATGCCCCTTTCCGGCCCTCCATTCTGACCACTGACCACTGACCGCAGACCACTGTTAACAGGCCTCGCTCCTGTATTCGTCCAGTTGCCCGAAACCTCGCCGATCAAGATCGCCGTGTAATCCTGGCTTGTCAGATTGCTTGTGAGCGACGGGTATGTCCTACTCGTCGGCGTAGAGCCGTTTGGAAAAGGAACATTCGAGATAGTAAAGAATTTCCACGTTCCCGTCACTCCCGATCCCGGAGTCGAAGTTACATAACGCGCGATCTGTGCCGCGTCGAATGAGTTGATCGCATTGTTTCCACTGACATCCGCCGCGACAAGCTGATTGCCGCTCAAAAACGAAGTTCCCGCAACATGCGCCGCGACCCTCGCCGCATCGAATGAATTAATAGAGTTGTTATTGCCGCCCGTCTTCGAAGGCGTGACCGTGTAAGGCCCAGACCCGAATAGGCCAAGCGAATACTGGCCTGCATTCACCCCCGGAGTTCCGGTCACTGTCGAAGCCGAAGGCGTTCCGGCGGCGGCAATCTGCACATTTGAAACAAAACGCGGATTAGGTGGACCTATTGCGTTCCCATAAGTAACTGTTCCGCTGATTGATGGAGGAGGCGTTGGCGTAAAAGTCGGCGTTGTTGTATTTGTTGCCGAACTTGTCGGCGTAAACGTTGGCGTATCCGTCGCGGTTGCGGTTGCCGTGTTTGTCGGCGTGTTTGTTGCGGTATTAGTCGCAGTTGCTGTTGCTGTATTTGTTGCCGTCGGTGTCGGCGTGGCGACGGTGAAGCTGCCGTTCGTGATTATAGCCTCCGGGTCGCCCTCGTTGAACACAAAACCTTTATGAAGCTGCAATACCGGATCTGTATAATCCTCTAACAGCAAAGGTGTGGACTGTCCGGGTTTGCCGATGACGTTGAATTTCAGGTTGAGCAGCGTTCCCGCGCCCGACAAGTTAGAGGCCTGAAACGCGGTCAGGATCAGATGCCCCGAATAGCCTGCGTTCGGCGTAACGGACATGTTGCTGCTCAACGTCCCGGTAGTATCGAAGGCAGGTGATGCAGGTATCAGAATTGCCGGATCGAACGTAACCTGAAGGTCGTAAGAAATTATTCCTTTTCCGGTCGTATTACTGACGGCAATCGGAACCGTAACCGTCGACCCCTGAAACGCACCCGCATCAGGCAGAGACACCGCTACCCATGATCCTGTCGGAGTCGGCGTCGAGGTTGCGGTATTTGTCGGCGTGTTTGTCTCAGTTGCCGTCGGCGTCGGCGTAAAGGTCTCAGTCGCAGTGGATGTCGGCGTCGGTGTAAAGGTCTCAGTTGCCGTCGCGGTCGGCGTCGGTGTAAAGGTCGCAGTCGCCGTGGATGTCGGCGTCGGCGTAAAGGTCGGTGTTGCCGTATTGGTCGGTCTAAATGTCGGTGTGACGGTCGGCGTATTTGTCGGAACTACCGTTGGCGTAAACGTTGGCGTATTCGTCGCCGTATTTGTTTGCGTCGGCGTAAAGGTCGCCGTATTCGACGGCGTAGGCGTGTTGGTTGCCGTATTCGTCGCCGTATTTGTTGATGTCGGCGTATTTGTGGCTGTATTCGTCGGCGTCGGTGTATCTGTCGCTGTGTTTGTGGGCGTCGAGGTGTTTGTAGCCGTCGGCGTCGGAATGGCAACCGTCACACTGCCGTTCACCGGGATCGCCGCCGGATCGCCCTCGTTGTACCGAAAGCCGGGATGAGGATTTAAGCCGGGATCGATGTAACTCTCAAATGTCAAAGCGGTCAATTGCCCTGCCGGCCCGATCACATTAAACCTTAGATTGAGCAGCGTTCCTGCTCCGCCTAATGGCGATCCTTGAAAGGCCGTAATGATTATATGGCCGGCATTCATGGTGTTTGCCTGGACCAGCATGCCGTTGCTCAAAGTCCCAACCTTATCAAATGCAGTCGACGCCGGCACAAGGATCAAGGGATCATAAGTAACCTGAAGATCATACGAGAGCACCCCGAGGCCGGAAACGTCTGCGGTCGTTATAGGAATGACGACCGGGCCGAGCGGAACTGTCACGGCGGGCATCGAAACTATCACAGTTACAGCCTGCGTATCTAAAAAGAGAGGCTCATGCTGTATGCCAAGAAATTCTCTGATCTGCTCGATAAAAACAGGCTCAGTATCGGCCGACGCTGCTGCGGCCATGGCCGGTTTTGAGGCGCTGATGATCGCAACGACCGCCAAAACCAAAACACAAAAATATCTTTTCCTCATCGTTTCTTCCCTTTCTGAATTTCAGAAAGCGATAAGCAACAGCCAAAAATTTTAACCTTCGTTAGGAGATAGTTTAATTTCGTAAGGATATACGTTAATTATGATTTGTTCAAGGTTAATTTTGCGTGTCCGGCAGGCTCATCTCCCATGAGGCGGAAAAACTTCCAATTCCGGCAACTTTGTGGCAATATTTAACGTTAAGAGTGAAAGGATAGGAGACGCAATAGATGAGCATTATAGACAAGGTAAAAGAAGCGGCGATGAATCAGTTTATCGAGGTTATCGAATGGCTCGACGCGACGCAGGACACGCTGGTTTATCGTTTTCCGGTCGCCGGCCAGGAGATCAAGAACGAGGCGCAGCTTATCGTCCGCGAGTCGCAGGCGGCGGTTTTTGTCTTTGAGGGACAGGTTGCCGACGTTTTTTCGCCGGGAAAATACACGATTGACGGCGGAAATACGCCTATCCTCTCAAAGCTCGGCGCTTGGAAGTACGGTTTTAATTCGCCCTTCAAATCAGAGGTCTATTTTGTAAATACAAAACAGTTCACCGATATGAAGTGGGGAACGTCGAATCCTGTTATGCTCCGCGATGCCGATTTTGGAATTGTTCGGTTGCGTGCCTTTGGTGCTTACAGCCTGCGTGTCGCCGACCCGGCCGAATTTATCAAAGAGATCGCCGGAACAAACGCTCATTTTCAAACCGAGGACATAGACGGCCAGCTAAAGCGTGCTATCGTAACGGAATTTTCGGACGCTTTAGGCGAATTGAAAATTCCGGCGCTCGATCTCGCAGCGCAGTATAAGGAACTCGGCGAACAGATCCGTGCCAAGATCAATGAAGATTTCAAAGGTTATGGCCTCGAGGTAACCAAGTTTTACGTCGAAAACGTCAGCCTGCCACCTGAGGTTGAAGCTGCGATGGACAAGCGTGCATCGATGGGAGCATTGGGCGACGCGCAAAAATATATGCAGTTTCAGGCTGCCGATGCGCTGCGTGATGCGGCGCAGAACGAAGGCGGCGGTGCCGGACTTGGCGCCGGACTTGGAGCTGGTTTTGCGGTCGGCGGACAAATGGCCAACGTATTTAGCCAACAGGCCGGTGGCGGCGGACAGAGTGCAACCGTAGCATGTCCAGCATGTGGCAAAGCAAACGCAGCAGGTGCAAAGTTCTGCGCGGACTGCGGCGGCAAGATGGAGGCCGCGCCTAAGGTTGAAGTGCCCTGCGTCAAGTGCGGGGCCTCACTTCGCGAAGGTGCAAAATTCTGCTCCGAATGCGGCTCCACGCAGGAAAAGGAAAAATGCGGCAAATGCCAATTCGAACTAGCTCCCGGAGCAAAATTCTGCCCCGAATGCGGAACCAAGACCGAAGCGGTTTAAGTCAAAAGTAAAAAGTTAATAGGCAAAAACATGGCCATTAGCCCCGAACTCTTAGAGATCTTGCGTTGTCCGCAATGCAAGTCCGAACTCCAGATCGACGACGCTCAAACGCGTCTGAAATGCCTCAATCCCGAGTGCTGCCTCGTTTATCCGATCCGCGATGAAATTCCCGTAATGCTCGTCGAGGAAGCGACAGTCGAGAAGTAAATAATGGAAAATAGAAAATGGATAGTGGATAATTCAGATTGTCCATTATCCATTTTTCGTTATGCATCGCATCGCCTGGAAAAAAGTCAGACGCGTTCTCGTCGTTAAGCTTCGCTCGATCGGCGACACGGTTCTGTCCACGCCTTCGCTCATTGCCCTCAAACGATTTCTCCCCAACGCCGAGATCGACATACTTCTCGAAGACTGGGTCGCGCCCTTGCTCGATGGTTTTGCAGGCGTGAATGTGATGACTGTCGGCCCTACGTTCGGCGACCGTATGCGAACGGCGCTTGAATTGCGGCGAAGTCATTATGATGTCGCATTTAATCTCCATGGCGGAACGACCGCGACATTTTTTACCCGCGCAAGCGGAGCAAAGCACCGCGTCGGCTACGCGAATTACCAATACTCTTTTCTCTACGATCACCTGCTGACATCGGCTGCGGATTTTTGGGAAGCGGAAACAGTACACTCCGCCGAGCAGCAGTTAGCTTTACTGGGATTTACCGGCGTTCCGGTCGACTATCGTCCGAAAACATGGCTGGCAGTTACTGAATCTTCTAAAAGAGCAGTCGACGAAAAGCTCGAATCGCGCATTTTTGATTCCTCAAATCTTGCGCTGCTTCACCCCGCAGCGGCATTTGCGACAAAGCAATGGGCAACTGAGAATTTTGCCGTGGTCGCCGAGTTTCTCGAGAACAAAGGCTTCCAGATAGTCGCCGTCGCCGCAAAACACGAGGTACACATCCTTGATGCACTAAAAGCGAGATCGCATGTGCCGATCACCGCATTCAATGATCTGTCGCTGCCGGAGATAACCGCTCTGGCCGCAAAAGCAAAACTTTTCGTCGGCAACGACTCCGGCATCGCCCACATCGCCGCCGCTGTCCAAACGCCGTCGGTCGTGATCTTCGGCTCATCAAACCACAACCACTGGCGCCCGTGGACCGACGCCCCAAACGAGATCGTCTACGAAGAATTCCCCTGCCAACCCTGCCCCGGCTACACTTGCGAGGCTTTCGGCGAGCCGAAATGTATATTAAGCGTAAAATCTGAAGCGGTTTTCGCTGCGATTAATCGAGTGCTTGATGTTGAAAAAAGTGGAAAATAATTCAGATATGGATTATTCTAACGCTATGTTGACTCAATACATCCAAGCGGCAATGCGAAAGGCAAAATACGAGATTCTCAAGAATAATGAAGGTTATTATGGCGAGATTCCGGGTTTTCAAGGTGTTTGGTCCAACGCTGATAATCTCGAAGATTGTCGGAACGAGCTGGCCGAGGTTCTGGAAGGATGGGTCGTTCTTCACCTTCGTGACAATAATCCGCTTCCCGACGTTGACGGACTCCACCTATCATTCGAGCGAGTCGCTGAGGCGGTTTAGCTCTATTTCATTTCATAAGCGCTCCCATTCTTCTCGTGTCAGGCCACCTTGCTGCAATATCTTCATCAAGAGATTTCGATCAATATCCGTTTGGTGTGGATTTGGCACGCGGATTCGCAATTTGTCCTTTTGCATATACAAATGATTTCCGCCCGGGAAAGGACCATCAAATCCTAACTGACGAAAATAGCTAATCATCTCTTTGCGTTTTATTGGGCCAAACTTCGGCATATGTAATGATACCCTCTCTTACTAATAATGCTCAAAAACAAAAAAACTCACACAGATCACCTAAAATTAAGTGAACCATGTGAGCTTTAATTCCATCGGTTGAACAAACCGGAATCAATAAAACTCTAAATTTTCAAAAACAATAATCAGGCAACGAATGTGGTCTGGTTAGCTCGTTTGATTGACTAAATTATAGCGTATTGAGAGTGGCAGTCAAGCAAATAGGATAGATTTAAAAGAGCAAAAACGGCTCAGTTGGAGTGATGCCATAACCTTCCATGCGATTAAACAGTTCGCTCATGGTTTTGGCTAAAGATTCTTTTTCTTTGAGAAGATTATATGACCTGTCACCGTTGGATATTATGTAAGCGGCTTTTTCCCGATCATCCGATATATCGCTGGCCGTTTCGCCTATTGCAAGTATTTCTTTCTTGATGGCAATGATCCGACCCCGCGCGATCATATACTCCAAAACTATCCGACCAATTTCTAAAGCATCTTCATCCCGATTCATACTCACACTATTAAGTCGATTTTACTCCATCAGCACCAATTTTGCTCGGAAGTTTGACATAAAGCCGCTAAAACACTAGTATTTATAGTTTCGACTATTGTGGCCGAGTTGTCTCTATATGTTTGAATCGTTGTCCGATAAACTGAAGATAAGCTTACGAAACCTAAGCGGCAAGGGCAAATTGACGCCTGAGCATGTGGACGTTGCTCTTCGTGAGATTCGGATGGCTTTGCTCGAGGCCGACGTTAACTACAAGGTCGCAAAGGACTTTGTCGAGACCGTCAGACTAAAAGCCGAGGGTCAAGAGGTCTGGAACGGCCTGAAACCGCACGAGCAGGTCGTTAAGATCGTCTATGACGAGCTGACCGAGTTGATGGGCGGAACGTCTTCGCGTTTGGTTTTCACCAAGCAAACGCCGAACGTCGTGATGATTGTCGGTTTGCAAGGATCGGGCAAGACGACCTCGACCGGAAAGATCTCGCGTTGGCTCGCCGACAATCAGGAACGCAAGCCTTTGCTCGTATCGGTCGACGTTTATCGTCCGGCAGCACGCGAACAGCTCAAGGTCGTCGCAAACGCCGTAAACGTAGCTGTTTACGAGGGTAAGGATTCAAATGATCCGCTCACGATCGTACAAGGTGCGGTCAAACACGCGGTCGAGATGGGCTTTGACACGCTCATGATCGATACGGCCGGCCGTCTGCACATCGACGACGAGTTGATGGTCGAGCTCGAGCAGATCAAGGCCGAGACCAAGCCGATCGAAGTTTTGTTTGTCGCCGATGCGATGACCGGACAGGATGCGGTCCGCTCTGCCGAGGTTTTTCACGAGCGCGTCGGCATTACGGGCGTTGTCCTCACAAA
>JANMDA010000061.1:0-2318 GCA_031376085.1 Chloracidobacterium sp. | reverse complement strand
GCAGCCGGTTCAGGTTTTGCAGAACTTGCCGCTGATTCAGAAAGTAGGGCCGATATGTCATCGCCCTTATTGCCGATTATCGCAATAGTTTCGCCAAGTGCCGCTGTCTCGCCGCCGGCTTTGAGTATCTTGAGCAGCGTGCCTGCCGTAAGCGCGGTCATCTCCATCGTGGCTTTGTCGGTATCAACCTCAGCAAGCGTGTCGCCGGCAGCATAACTGTCGCCCTCGTTTAAGACCCAACGCGAGATCTGCCCTTCTTCCATCGTGGGCGAAAGCTTTGGCATTAAGAATTTTTCAGCCATATAGTCTAATTACAAATAACAAACTTCCTTTACCGCCGCGATGATCTTGGCAACATCAGGCAAAGCCAACGCTTCGAGATTTTTCGCATATGGCATCGGAGCCTCAGCGGTCGAAATACGTTTGACGGGAGCGTCGAGATAATCGAACGCTTGATCCATGATCTGGTAGCTGATCTCGGCACCGACGCTGGCGAATGAGTGCGATTCCTCAGCGATTACAAGCCTGTTCGTCTTCTTAACAGAATTTATGATCGTGTCGATATCAAGCGGTTTGATCGTTCGCGGATCAATGACCTCGACGGAAACATCAAACTCAGTCTGAATCTGTTCGGCAGCCTGCAGGGCCAGCGGCACGGTCATCGAGCGGGCGACAATGGTGCAGTCTTTTCCTTCACGCTTAATATCGGCAACTCCGAGTGGGATCGTGAAGTCATCATCTTCTGGCACCTCGCCCTTTAGCCCATACATTCGCTCTTGTTCAAGAAAAATGATCGGATTGTCGTCGCGAATGGCTGATTTCAGCAACCCTTTAGCATCGGCTGCCGTTGAAGGCATCACGACTTTCAAGCCCGGAAAATTCGCATAAAAAGCCTCAAGCGCCTGCGAATGCTGCGACGAAACTTGATATGCCGAACCATTTGGCCCGCGAAAAACTATCGGGACTTTGAACTGCCCGCCGGACATATAAAACATCTTCGCGGCGTGATTGATGATCTGATCGGACGCAAGGATCGAAAAATTCCACGTCATAAACTCGATCACCGGTCTAAGCCCAGCCATCGCCGCACCGACACCCACCGCCGCAAAGCCAAGCTCCGTTATCGGCGTATCAACGACACGCTTGTCCCCAAACTCACTCCAAAGCCCACGCGTTACTTTATAAGCGCCGTCATATTCAGCGACCTCTTCGCCCATGACGAATACGTTTTCGTCTCTCAAAATTTCTTCACGCAATGCTTGATTCAAAGCATCGCGTATAGTCAGTAAAGCCATAAATTCAAAATCCTTTAACGCAAAGTCGCAAAGGAGCAAAGTCGCAAAGCGAATGTTGCAAATCTTTGCGTCTTTGCATCTTCGCGTCTTTGCGTTGAAAAATCTCTCCTAGGCATAAACGTGTGTGAACAGTTCACTCTCATCCGGAAACGGACTCTCATCGGCAAATTTAACTGCCCGAGCAACGGCTTCAACCACTTCCTGTTCGATCTTTTCAAAGTCCTTGTCGTCAAAAACTTTGGCAGCTTTTAAACTGTCTTTGAATAGCACAATCGGATCGCGTTCCTGATATTTTGCGATCTCGTCGCGGGTGCGATAGTTGCCGGGATCGGACATCGAGTGTCCCATAAATCTATATGCTCGAATTTCAAGTAGCGTTGGTTCGTTATCATTCCGGGCGCGTTCTATCGCCCGCAACGTTGCCTCGCGAACGGCCATTACATCCATTCCATCGACAAATTCGTTTGCCATCTCAAAAGCATCTGCCTTCTTCGCTATACTGCTCGCGCTCATCGCCCGTTCCTGCGAAGTACCCATTCCGTATTGGTTGTTTTCGCAAATATATATGCAGGGAAGTTTCCAGAGCTGCGCCATATTGAGCGATTCGTGAAACATGCCTTGATTTACTGCAGCTTCACCAAAGAAGCACAGCACGACCTGGTCGGTATTTTTGTATTTAGCGGCGTAGGCCATTCCGGTGCCGACGCCGATCTGGCCGCCGACGATGCCGTGGCCGCCGTAAAACTCAAGTTCCTTTGAGAACATATGCATCGAGCCGCCTTTGCCGCCGACGCAGCCGCCTGCTTTGCCGTAAAGCTCTGCCATTACGCTTTCGGGCGTCATACCTTTAACCATCGCCTGCACATGGTCGCGATAGGCCGTGATCACCATGTCGCTGGGCTCGGTTGCCATGATCGTCCCGACGCCGATCGCTTCCTGGCCGATGTAAAGATGGCAAAATCCGCCGATCTTGCCCATACGGTAAACCTCGGCGCACTTCTCCTCAAACCGGCGTCCGAGCAC
>JANMDA010000055.1:0-3073 GCA_031376085.1 Chloracidobacterium sp. | reverse complement strand
CCTTGCTTACGCGCGGGCTTATGCAAAAAAATGACTAAGATCGCATATCTTTTTCCTGGACAAGGCAGCCAGACTGTCGGGATGGGAAAGGATCTGTTTGACAATTTTACAGCGGCCCGCGAAGTATTTGAGGCGGCGGATGATGCTCTTGGTTTTTCGTTGTCAGAGATGTGTTTTTCGGGTGACGAGGCGGATCTGCAGCTCACGGCAAACACGCAGCCCGCTATCTTGACAGTTTCGATCGCGGCATATCACGCCGCAATGGCGGAAGGTTTGCCGGAACCGGATTATGTCGCCGGGCACAGTCTTGGAGAATATTCGGCGTTGGTTGCCGCAGGTGTTTTGGATTTTGCCGATGCCGTGCGAACTGTTAGAAACCGCGGAACGTATATGCAGGAAGCTGTTCCGGTTGGTGTCGGTGCGATGGCAGCGATCATGGGACTCGATGTTGAGACAATAGAAGTTGTTTGTGCAGAAGCGGCTCAAGGACAGGTTTGCAGTCCGGCGAATATTAATTCGCCATCGCAGGTGGTGATAGCCGGGAACTCGGAAGCAGTTGATCGGGCCTGTGAAATTTTGAAAGAAAAAGGAGCGAAGCGGGCGATCAAACTTAATGTGTCAGCTCCTTTTCATTGTGCACTTATGATACGAGCGCAGGAAAGACTTTCTGCAGATCTTGCCGCACTGGATTATGGCAAATTTGCTTTTCCAATATTGCACAACGTCGATGCCGGAGTGAATAGTGATGCTGCGGCTGTTTGTGATAAATTAACGCGTCAGGTCTCATCGCCCGTGAGATGGCTGCAGACGATCGAGAATATGACAGCAAATGGTGTCACGAAATTTATAGAGATCGGGCCGGGCAAGGTTTTGACTGGGTTGGTAAGGCAGATCAGCAAGGATGTCACTTTTGCCAACATTGAAAATACTGAGAGTTTGAGAAATACTTTAGAATTGCAATAAAAAAATAGGAGAAAATATGTCAGAAGTACAGGATAAGATCAAACAGATCATCGTTGACGAGCTCGGGGTCGATGAGGCTGAAGTAACAGAAAATGCTCGTTTCATCGAAGACCTCGGTGCGGACTCGCTCGACCTCGTTGAACTCGTGATGCGTTTCGAAGAGGAATTTGACATCGAAATTCCCGACGAAGATGCGGAAAAGATCCAGGGCGTCCGCGATGCCTACGCTTATGTCGAGCAGCATAAAGGGTAGTTATTAATAATTCATCGTTAATTGTTAATTGCGCGCTAATTGCAGTTAACAAGTAACGACTAGCAATTTACGATCAACAATGAACAAACGTCGAGTAGTAGTTACAGGGCTCGGTTTGGTTACGGCGTGCGGACACGACGTGCCGACGACTTGGGGCGCGTTGATGAACGGCGAGAACGGAGCGGATTATATCAAGAAATTCGACGCCGAGAAGTTTTCGACCAAATTTGCGTGCGAGGTTAAAGATTTCGATCCGTTGAGTTTTCTGGATAAGAAAGAAGCTCGCCGGATGGGAGCTTTTACGCATTTTGCCTTGGCTGCCTCGGACGAGGCGGTCAAGCACAGCGGACTCGTTATCGACGAATCAAATGCCGAGATGGTCGGAACGTATATCAGCTCCGGCATCGGTGATTTTTGGGCGATCGAACGCGAGCATGAAAAGCTGCTCAATTCCGGTCCGGATCGTGTATCACCGTTTTTTATTGTTTCAGCTATCGTTAATCTCGCTTCCGGCAATGTTTCGATCCGGCACGGAGCAAAAGGGCCGAATTCGGCGACGGCGACGGCTTGTTCGGCTGGAGCACATGCGATCGGTGACAGTTTTCGCATCATCGAACGCGGTGACGCCGACGCGATGATCTGCGGAGGTGCCGAGAGTGCGATCACGCCGATGTCGGTTGCAGGGTTTGCTTCGATGCGTGCACTTTCGTCTCGAAATGACGATCCTAAGCATGCTTCGCGGCCATTTGACCTTGAAAGAGACGGGTTTGTCATCGGTGAAGGTGCCGGGCTGCTGATCCTCGAAGAACTTGAATTCGCCAAGGCTCGCGGAGCTAATATCCTTGCCGAGATCATCGGTTACGGTATGAGCGGCGATGCATTTCATGTGACGATGCCGGATGAGACCGGTTCTGGAGCGATTCGCGTGATGGAACGGGCATTAAAAGATGCCGGCCTTGCTCCTGAGCAGATCGGTTATATCAACGCTCACGGAACATCGACGCCGTATAACGACAAATTTGAGACACTGGCGATCAAGAAGGTTTTTGGAGATCACGCTTACAAGATTCCTGTTAGTTCTACGAAGTCGATGACCGGCCACGCACTCGGTGCTGCCGGCGGCCTCGAAGCCGTGTTTTCGGTAAAGGCGATCATGGAAAATAAATTACCGCCGACGATCAACTACGAATTTCCCGATCCCGATTGTGACCTCGATTACATACCTAACACGGTTCGCGAAGCGAAGGTTGATTATGTATTGTCGAATAATTTTGGTTTCGGCGGGACGAATGCGTGTTTGATTTTTAAGAGATACTCGGAGTAATTTTATATTAGGTATGAGAACACTCGAATACACATTTTGGAAAGAAGACGAGTTTTTCATCGGACATTTAAACGAGTATCCGGATTATGAGACTCAGGGATTTTCTAAGGATGAACTGGTGGACAATCTGAAAGATCTTTTGAAAGATATTGAATCCGGTGAAATTCCATATGTCAGAAAGGTTGAAGAATTGGTAGTTGCTTAATGAAACGCCGTGATTTGATCAAACAGCTTACGGAAATGGGTTGTATGTTGGTCAGACATGGTGGCAGCCACGACTGGTATACAAATCATAAGACAAAACAGTCACAGCCGGTTCCCCGCCACAACGAGATCAACGAAATTCTTGCTAAGAAAATAATTCGCAAGCTCTCAGATAAGAAATAATGAAAATTATTGTTTTAATGAAACAGGTCGCCAATAAGGATGCGGTTTTGCGTATCGCCCGCGACGAGAAATGGATAAACGAGGCCGACGTCTCGCAGCAGACGAACGAGTCTGATGGTTACGCGCTTGAGGAGGCTTTGCGGACT
>JANMDA010000060.1:0-5588 GCA_031376085.1 Chloracidobacterium sp. | reverse complement strand
AATAATTATCCTCTCATTCGTCACACCGTAATAGGTCTTTTTTCTTTGCCACATATCTGCAAAGAACCTTCCAAAAATCATGTATAAACCTACTACAAGAAAAGGAATACCCCACAGCCTAAAGAAAATTGGTGCGTTACTAATCCAAACCCCAGAATTCCAAAAAATTGCAAAACCACCCCACATCAAACTGAACGGAATTATTAAAGTGTCAGACTTGCGAAAGAAAATTCCCTGTCTTGGTCTGCCAAACCAAAGAAGTTGCTCGGTTCCTGAAAGTCTAGATTGTATAACGCTTTGCTCTTGATTCCACATTCAGATTCGCACAGAATACGCAACTCAATAAACCCTATCAGGGTCACCCGCGCAACTAAATTCTCTTGCCTAACTCATCCAGTTAACACCCGCTTCCGGGTTCCATTTGGTTGTTGTTTTCTTTAATTTTGTCCAAAATTCGATCGAGCTGCGGCCAGTTATGTCATTCGCACCAAAACGCGACTCGTTCCATCCGCCAAACGAGAAGGGCTCGCGCGGCACCGGAACGCCGATATTGACACCGATCATTCCTGCGCTGGCGTGTTCCATAACGTATCTCGCCAGGCCACCGCTTTGCGTAAAGACCGCCGCAGCATTGCCATAAGGATTTTCGTTCTCGATCTTGATCGCCTCATCGAGCGTATCGGTCCGCATGATCGAGATCACAGGGCCGAAGATCTCTTCGGTCGCAACCGACATTCCGGACGTTACATAATCGATGACGGTCGGCCCGACGTAGGTTCCGTTTTCTTTGCCCTCAACAACGGCGCCGCGTCCATCGACGAGGATCTTTGCACCATTGCGTTCGGCTTCGGAGATGTAATCTTCGATACGCGTTTTTGCGGCTTTCGAGATCACGGGGCCGAGATTTTTTCCGGGAACAACCTTGCGAGCTTCGACGCAGATCTGCTCGATTATCGGATCGACATTGCCTACCGCAAGCATCGCCGACGCCGCCATGCAGCGTTGGCCGGCACAGCCTGACATCGAGGCCGTGACATTCGACGCCGTCATCGCCGGATTTGCGTCGGGCAGAACAAAAAGATGATTTTTTGCGCCGCCGAGAGAAACGCATCGTTTCAGATGATGCGTGCTCTGCTGATAAACGAGCTTTGCAACCTTGGTTGAACCGACAAAGCTTACTGCCTCGATATCAGGGTGAGAGCAGATGCCTTCGACGATCTCTTTGCCGCCGTTGACGATGTTGAAAACGCCATCGGGCAAGCCCGCTTCCTTCAATATTTCGGCCATTCGCTGGCACGAGAGCGGCACAACCTCGGACGGTTTCATTATCATCGTGTTGCCGAGTACGAGCGCATTTGGCATCGTCCAATTCGGCACCATCAACGGAAAATTGAATGGCACGATCGACGCGACCACGCCAATCGGAAAATGCTCCGTGCGGCATTCGACGCCGCGACTTACTTCCATAACCTCGCCGGAAATAAGCTGCGGCATCGAGCAAGCGAATTCGGTCAGCTCAATGCTCTTATCAACCTCAGCGCGAGCCTCGCCAATCGTCTTGCCGTTCTCTTCGGAGACCAAAGCGGTGAGTTCGTCCGAATATTTTTCAAGCAAATACCGATAGCGAAAAAATACCTGAGCACGTTCCTTTATGGGCAGCTTACTCCAGCTTTCAAAGGCCTTTTTCGCCGACCGGACCGCTCTTTCTAATTCATCCGGCGATGACATTGGGACAGTCGACAACAAATTCCCGTCAATTGGCGAAATTACATCAAGATCGTCGGTTGAGACGCTGTCGATAAATTCGCCATTGTAATAATTTCTAACTCTGTCGTATTTCATAAATCTAGAATGTCACGCGTGCCGCGAATTGGAAATTACGCGGGCCGCCGCCGCCTAAGAACGGATTTCCGATACCAACATCCGGCGTGACCGTTATCGGCAAGAACCCAATTCCGCGTCCACTGTCATCGAGTCCATTATAACTTGCATCCGCTGCAAAACTCGGCAGCAGGGGTGAAGAAAAATTCGGATGATTCAGGACGTTAAAGACCTCGGCCCGTAATTGCAAATTGACACGTTCGGTAAGTTTCGTCGTTTTGAATACCGAAAAGTCAAAATTTTTGTAGCCCGGCCCGATCAGCGAATTACGCCCCAAACTTCCAAAATGATAGCTGCCCGGAATGCACGAACCGCCTGCGTCGAACGTACAGGGAACTTTGAATGCCGTGAGATTCAGGAAACGATCCGGGCCGCTCGTGCCTGCATATGGGTCACCGATCAGGTCGGGACGCGGGAAGTACTCGCCTGTTCCGTTGTAATCGTCAAAAAGATTAACGTGAAACGGGCTTCCTGAGCGAAGCGTGACGATCGTGTTTAACTGCCAGCCGCTGCCGATGCGTGGATGATCTTTTGCAAAATTTGGCAGCTCGTAGCTCAGAGTAGCGACAATGCGCTGGCGAATGTCGAAATTAGAATTGCCGCGCTCGCCCTTCGGGTTATAGCTGTTGTCCGGCTGCGTCGCGTTTGCGACATAGTCCTGGCCGTCGGAGGCATCGTCGATCGAGTGTGACCAGACGTAATTTATCTGGCCTGAAAATCCGTGAAAGCTTCGAAGGTTCAGGCTCGTTTGCAACGCGTTGTAGTTTGAGTCTGAAGTAGTCTCGAGTTGGTTGACGTAAAAGAACGTGCCACCCGACGGAGCAAACGGGCCGTTGTCAAAAGGCCGAGCCGTCGAGACCGCCGGATTGACCGGCTGATTTATGTCGCGGTAACGAAATAGGTGCCGCCCAAGCGAGCCGACATATCCAACCTGCAAAACAACATTGCGAGTCAGTTCCTGCTGAATGTTGAGATTGTAGTTTTGGATCATCGGCGTTTGCAGGTTGCGGTCAACGGCAAAAACGTCCGAGTCAAGATAGTCAGTGAAGATCGGAACATTGTTCTCGATCTGCGATGTGGTTGAGAACGAAAAAAGAATAGGTGCCGGCCCGACCGGATTATACGCTGGTCCGGGATTGAACGTATTGAAAGGCAATTGGCCGACAAAGAAATCCTGCGAAAACGCGTCGTAAAACAAACCCCAACCGCCGCGAATGACCGTCTTGCCTTTGCCACTGATATCCCACGCAAAGCCGAGGCGCGGGCTAAAATTATTCCAGTCAGACTTGTAAAGCTTATTGAGACCATTCGTTCCGACTTGGACTAGTCCGATTTGACGATCGAAGTTACTAAATAGGTTATTCTTCTCGCCGATCACACCGAAATAGTCCCAGCGAACGCCCATATTCAATGTCAAATTATGGCTCGCGCGCCAGTTGTCCTGGAAATATAAAGTGTGTGAATTTTGGAAAGTCTGCCGCTGCGAATCTCCCTGAGCTGAGCGGCCGCCGCAAGAATTTTCCGGGGGACATGTCAGAACTCCCTCAAGGAAATGATCCAAAGTGTCAAAATCGAGCCGACCGCGATAACCCGCGTCGAAAAATGCATCGACATCCGTGCGGCGAAATTCATAGCCCATTTTTGTGTCATGGGAGCCGATTTTCCATGAAAAATTGTCGATGAAATGAATATTTTTATCGACACGCGCTCGGGGCAAAGAAAGGTTCGAGCCTATAGAGGCAATATTGCCGATAGCGTCGTTTCTAATGCGTATAAATGGCAAACCGAAATCGCGTGCAATCGTCGTCCCATTATTCAGGCCAATGCTGTGCGGGTCAAAGTCTTGATCCTGCGGGAAAAAGCCTTGGTCAAAACGGTTGTATCCGAATCGTGCCTCGTTTATTTTTGTGCTCGAAAAGATCTTCAGATATGAAACAGAAACGAGATCGACACGCGTCGGCGTGACCGTGTTGTAACCGGGCAAAATGTTGCCACCGAGGAGCGCGAGCGGGAACGACTGGTCGCTTTTTCCGTAATAGTAACGGCCTGTGATCTGATTGTTTTCGTTGAACGAATGGTCGATCTTGCCGATAAAGCTGTCCACATCGTTCGACGCCTGCGTAGTCGCAAAAAAATTTGGGCGTCCGGTATCATCGCACATGGGTAATGGCCTGTTCGGGGTTCCCCACGGATTTCGCGCCAGAAGCCGTCCGATCACAGGGTTCAAAGTAATGCCGCCGGCAAAACCACCACTACCGCCGTTGCAGCCGTTGCCATTGAGGGCAGCCTGAATCTCACGCGGGTCGGGAATTCGTGCAGTCGAATTGAGGCCGACGCGTTCCCGCTGGCCTTCGTAATTGAGGAAGAAAAAAGTCTTATTGCGAATCAATCTGCCGCCAAACGAACCGCCGAACTGATTATTGCGAAGCTGGGTTTGCGGCTCAGAGTCAACATTGAAGAAATTGCGTGCGTCAAATTTGTCATTTCGCAGAAACTCAAATATCGCTCCGTGATATATGTTAGTGCCTGATTTGGTGACGATATTTACGACGGAACCGGAATTGCGGCCATACTGGGCTTCAAAATTCGAGAGAACGGCAACTTCCTGAATACCTTCGAGCGGCAGGATCGTCGCCGGCGTGCCAAAAACGCCTGCTTCGTTGATCGCCGGCAGGTTTCGGTAGCCGTCGTTCATGTCGGTTCCGTCGAGAAGATAGTTATTCGAGCGACCGCGATTTCCATTGGCACTAAACAGCCCAAACGAACCCGGCGAATCGGTCGCACCCGAAGGATCACCGGAAGCACCGGGAACAAGCACCAAAAATTTTGTAAAGTCTCGTCCATTTACCGGAAGGTCGGCAACCGCGCGGCTTTGGATCGTGCCGCCAAGTGTTGTGCTGGTAGTTTGGACTTGTTCCTGAGTTATGACTTCTACCATGTAAGGATCAATTTTTCCTGCTACCGCAAGCGGCATATCAACCCGACGCTCTCCTGACACTTCAACCACAACTGGCATCGTCCGAGTCGCAAATCCTGGGGCTGAGACCTGCACTTCATAATTGCCGATCGGCATCTCTGCGAAGAGGTAATTTCCATCGGAATCCGTTGTCGTTGTACGTGCGATGCCAGTTCCGACATTCTTCGCGGTAACTGTCGCACCTTGAATAACAGCATCAGCATCATCAGTCACAGTTCCAAGGATCTTTCCGCGAAATGATTGTGCAGAATTATTGATAACAAGAAAGACGAGCAAAAAAGACAGAATTGTGAAAAGGTATGATGCACGCGGGAAGCGCGAAAACGCAGTGTGTGACATTGGTTGATCTCTCCTTTACGAACTGTAATTAAAGTAAAGTCCTGAACGTACTACTCAACGGTCGCCGACCGGTCATGTGGCGGCAAGGCGCGCATCAACGCGATATGAACACCGAAAGCAACGCCGAATCCAACAAACCACGCATAATCGTATAACGGTCGAAGTATTGGAATTATCAGCCCAATCCACGCAAAAAAGCAACCCAATAGCGTCGCTATTACGGCTCGCCAATTCCAGCCTCCATAAATTCCTTTGCTGCGATAGAGATCGCCGAGATTCAAGTTTTTGTCACGAACAAGCCAATAATCCGCGATTAGCACACCTGCGATCGATGGGGATCGAGCGGATGTCGCAATCCGCTACAGGATCGCCGGAGTCAACGGCGAGTTTC
>JANMDA010000054.1:0-1822 GCA_031376085.1 Chloracidobacterium sp. | reverse complement strand
CTTAGCTCCCGCACCTTGTTTTTTTTACAAAGTTCTATGATCTTCGCTCTCGTTTCCTCAGAAAACTGCATCATTTCGCAGCCATCTCCTTCTTGGTCTCGTCCGTGAGTCCATAAGATTCCTGATCGTTAGGATATGTGCCGGATTTTACGTCCTTTGTCCAGGTTTGGATCGCGTCGGTCATGGTTTGCCGGAGGTTTGCGTATTGTCGGACGAAGCGCGGCTGACGGCCAAAGGTCATGCCGACCAGATCGTGCAAAACGAGCACCTGAATATCGCAGTCGAGACCGGCACCGATGCCGATGGTGGACATCTTGAGTTCCTTTGTGATCATACCGGCGACCTCACGCGGGACGAGTTCCAAAACGATCGCAAAAGCTCCGGCATCCTCGAGCATCTTTGCGTCCTCGATCAGCAGCTTGGCCTGCTCGGCAGTGCGGCCCTGAACGCGATAGCCACCCATTTTGTAAACAGATTGCGGTGTCAGGCCGATGTGTGCGACGACGGGAATTTCCTCACTCACAAGCCTCTTTACCAACTTGGCACGGTTGCGTCCGCCTTCGAGTTTGACGGCTTCGGCTCCGCCGTACTTCATCAATCGAAGGGCGTTTTTCACGCTCTCATCCTCGTTGATGTGATATGTCCCAAACGGCATATCGGCGATCACCATCGCGCGTTCTGTGCCGCGTTTGACGGCGATGCAAGCCGACGTTATCTCGTCAAGCGAAACTGGTATCGTATTGCCGTAGCCGTGAACGACGTTGCCCATGCTGTCGCCGACGAGGATCATATCGACGCCGGCCTCATCAACGATTCGGGCTGTCGGATAATCGTAAGCCGTCAGGCAAACGAGCTTTTCACCGTTTTCCTTCGCCGCTCGAATTGCAGGCAGATAAACCTTGCCTTCTTTGTCAGGTTGAAGATATGCCATAGTTCCCCGTCAAGTCTAGCAAATTCGTGAAATAAGCAATACTATAAGCTGCTTTAAGCTTGGGGCCATCTGTTTTCTTTTTTACCTTTTACCTTTTACTTTTTATTTTTTGTTAGGATCCCATCTTTTGACATCGCTCGCATCTTCGCAACCGGCGAGAATATCAGCGATCTCTTTTTTTAGAACCGGATGGACAAAATTCGGTGCGATCTCGTTGAGCGGACAAAGCACAAACTTGCGAAGGTGAAGCCGCGGATGCGGAAGCGTCAGAAACTCGGACTCCATTTGCTGATCGCCAAAAAAAAGTATGTCGAGATCGGCAGTTCGGGGCTTTTTCATCGAATTATCCGTCGATTTATTCCGACGGCCGAGCAAATATTCGATCCGCAGAAGGCGTGCCATCATCTGCGAAGCGCTGACATTCGTCACTCGTATCTCGGCGACCATATTCAAAAAATATGTATCGCTCTCGATCTCAAGCGGCTCGGTCTCGTAAATGGCAGAAAGTTTATGGACAACAAAGCTCGCCTCCATCAACGCCCGAATGGCAAGCGCAAGATTCCCCGCCCGGTCGCCCAGGTTCGATCCCAAACAAATGTATGCAGTTGTATATTCAGTGTCCACTTCGGAGCGCTGAATAATAAATAGTTGAATCCGCTCCGGTTGTCAATTTGAGAGAATTCTCGCCAAATCATTTTTAGTCGGAAAACCATGTCATATCGAGAAAGTTGTGCTTTTTCGAGAAAACCATGTCGAATCGAGAAAGTTGTGCTTTTTCGAGAAAGTTATGTCATATCGGGAAAGTTGGTATATCAATTTTCAAAAGAGCGCGCTAGTTTGGGAATCGCACGACGCTGCACAAGCCCGCACGTTAGTAAGGGCGGAACACGC
>JANMDA010000006.1:0-9534 GCA_031376085.1 Chloracidobacterium sp. | reverse complement strand
CTCTTAAGTTTTTTGAGGAATGTTTTCTCCATCCTCAAAAAACTCCAACGAAGCTGAATTGAGACAATATCGTTGTCCGGTTGGCGGCGGGCCGTCAGGGAAGACATGTCCCTGATGCCCGCCGCATCTTGCGCAGCGGATCTCGACACGCCGCATGCCGTAGCTATCGTCTTCGATATTTGTCAGGTGGTCTTTGTCGAAGGGGCGGTAGAACGAGGGCCAACCTGTGCCGGAATGAAATTTGGCACTCGAACTGAACAGCGGCAACCCGCACAGACGACAAGCGTAAGTGCCGTCCATTTTGTTGTCAAGCAGTGTGCCGCAAAATGCTGGCTCGGTGCCGTGATTAAGGAGAATTCTGTGTTCCTCTTCGTTGAGGTCTTGAGCGAGGTGTTCGATCGCCTCAGCCGATAAGGGCGTGATGTCGTAGCCGGATTCTGATTTTTCCATTTCTTATCTTCCTTAAATCAATTTCAGATTTGAGATTTAAAACCACAAATCGATTTCTGACTGCCTTCTGCAAACTGCCACTGCCAACTGAAATCATCCCCACCAGAATGATGCGGCGATAATGCAATACAATCCGATCAATGCGAGGCCTTCGAGCCAGATCGATTCGCCGTCGTAGATGATAAAAGCGCTGACGATCACAGCCAATGCGAGAGCCGCGACGAGCAGTGGCGACAGGATAAATGTCAGTAACGCTCCGCCGAGCACGAACGAAAGCAAAACGAGCAGCGGGAATAATCCCAATGCAATTTGCAGCGAGCTGTTGAGAATAACGCTGACGGCATAATCTGCCTGGTTTCGCCATGCGAGCTGGATACCGATCAGATTTTCTATTGCGTTACCGGCAATTGCTACAACTACAAGCCCCGCAAAGGCTTCGGATATTCCAAGAGTCTTCATCGCGGGCTGCAGAGCCTCGACAAACCAATCGGAGACAAATGCCGCGCCGATACCCGCTGCTGCGAGGACACCAATCGTCAATTTCATCGACCATTTTGCATGTGCATCTTCGCCCGGAACCGGTACGACAGACGGATCGCGCTTGACCGAAAAATAAATGCTTGCCGCCAAAAGCACAAGCAACACGACTGCGACAAAGATATCAAGGCTTGCAATATGCGGCTCGGCCGGTGTGTGCAGCTCTTTTACAAGCGTTGGGACGATCAACGCAGCGGTAGCAAGCATCATTAAGGCGACGATCATTCTTGGCGGTTCGGATTTGAAACGCTGAGTGCCGTTTTTTATTCCGCCGAGAAATAATGCAAAGCCAAGCACGAGCAGGGAATTGCCAAGGATCGAACCGATCAATGCAGCCTGCACAACCTGATCGAGTCCCGCACGCAACGCGAAAATACAAACAAAAAGCTCAGGTAGATTACCGAGGCCGGACTGTAGAATTCCGGTCGCTCCTGGGCCGAGGCGGCTGCCGAGTTGCTCGGTCGCGTCGCCGACGATCATTGCTAGCAGCGCGAGCGCAGCCGCAGTTATAGCAAATCCGAGAACTGCATTTGCATGGACGTAATGCAATACTCCAGCCGCAATTGTCGCGATCACGCATAAAACGATTATGATCTTTTCCTTCTTATCCATATTGTCTTACGGAAACGGATTTTCTCAGGGGTCTTTCTTTTCCATTTCGTTGACCTTGCGTTCCAGAACTCGAACAGTTTTAACTAGATCGGCAAGACGTTTAAAGACAGAAACAACTCGGATCCATGTCATATTATCTAGTCCCGGGCCGCCGATCATTTTGCCCTCTGGCACATCGTGAGCGGCTGCGGCCTGTGCCGTGACAATTGCGTCGTCGCCGACTTTAAGATGTCCGGCGATGCCGGCCTGACCGGCGAGGATTACGCGTTTGCCGATATGCGAACTCCCGGCAAGGCCAACTTGCCCGCATATCAAAGCGTCTTCATCGACAATGCACGAATGCCCGATTTGGACGAGGTTATCGATCTTTGCTCCGCGTTTTATTCGCGTTTCGCCGACAGATGCACAGTCTATTGCTGTATTTGCGCCGATCTCCACGTCGTCCTCCAGCACGACACGGCCGGTCTGAGGAATTTTCAACCAATGTTTATTTTCATCTCTTGCGTAGCCAAAGCCGTCCGAGCCTATCGTCGAATTGTTTTGAATAACGCATCGGCAGCCGATCTCACAATTTTCGCGTATCGACACGCCGGAGTGAATTATCGAGTTTTCACCGATAGTGACATTGTTGTAGATTGTCGCATTCGGCATGATGAGTACGCCGCTTGCGATCGCACAGCCTGCTCCGATCACTGCGTTCGCATGAATTTCCACATTCTCTGCAACATTTGCGGATTTGTCTATCACGGCTGTAGGATGTATAAAAGGAGCAATTTTCTTTGCCGGAAAGAACAAATGCATCGAGCGCGTATACGCCAGATACGAATCTTTTGCTCTCAGCACTGCAATGTCGTTACGGTCGATCGCAGTCCCGTCATTCAAAAAAATGGCAGAGGCCTTTGTATCCTTTATTTGCGACAAATACTTTGGGTTTGCAAGAAAAGTGATATCGCCGCTGACCGCGATGTCCAATCCGGCAGTAGAGACGATCTCAAGGTCAGGAGAACCTTGCTCAATCGTGGAGAAAGTTGCTGCGGCCAATTGGGCGAGTTTCATCAAAATTTCCTTGATACACAGCCTGTTGGTGTGTCACACTAGTTTTAACAAACAAATATGCCTATGCAAAGTCAGAAATCTTTGTAATTTAATTTTTTCAGGCCTCGTTTGTTAGTCTAAACAGGAGAAACATATTTCTTATGAGCCAGACAATGTTAGACCCTAACGCCGGAAAGCAATCCAGAAACGTCCAGCCACCCGGACGACGCGACCTCGCAAAAAACGAGTTTCTCGATGGCAACGTTGTTCCAAAAGCCGTCGCAAACAGATTTCATAACCTGATCGTGACCAATTTTGTTGTTGCGATCGGCAGTCGGGTACATCGCGGCACGAGCGAACTTTACGCAAACGATATGCCGGTTCGGTTAGGTAAAAACTCTATTTGTTTTCCCGATGTGATCGTAGTCAGCGGCGAACCAGAGTTTTCCGACGAGAGCGCTGAATTGCTTTTAAACCCGACGGTTGTTATTGAGATATCTTCGACCATGGCGAAATTTGGCGGGCGTTCGCAAAAGCTGGAGGGCTTTCTTGCCATTCCAAAGATCAAGGAATGCCTGCTCGTTAATGAAAGCGAAATGCGCATCGAGCATTATGCACGCCAAAACGCCAAACAATGGATATATCGTATCTACGACGAGCGTGATGATGTTATCACTCTCGAATCGATCAACTGCAAAGTTTCGCTGATCGAAGTTTATGCTCAGGTCAAGTTGAAAGATGCTGAGTTGACTTCGAAAGCCGCAGGCTAATTTTATCAAATTACATTAGATTTACCGGATCGATCTCGACAAAGACTAATCGCAGATCGCAACCATTGTGTTCCGCGTCTGCGAGAGCAATGTCGAGAGTTTCTCGCAAACTGCGGCGACTGACTGCTTTGATAATTATCTGAAGACGGTATTCGTTTTTCAAACGCGAAAGGGAAGCCGGTGCGGGGCCGAGAATGCGAGATTGTTTTGCCGTATTTGCCGCATCGAGGGAACGACGCAGGATGTTTGCATTTTTTGATGCGTAGGCGAGATCGCGGTGTTTTATCATGATCGACGCCAGCACAAAAAACGGCGGGTAACCCAAACGTTCGCGAAACTTTATCTCCTGTCTATAAAATCCATCATAATCCTGTTCCCGTGCATGACGCAGAGCATAGTGTTCAGGATAATACGTCTGGATGAGAACTTTTCCGGAACGAGTTCCACGTCCAGAGCGTCCCGCAACCTGAGTTATTAACTGAAACGTCCGCTCAGCACTGCGTAGATCGGGCAAACCTAACCCAATATCGACCGAGATCACGCCAACAAGCGTTACATTTGGAAAATCGTGTCCCTTTGCGATCATCTGTGTGCCGACGAGCATATCCAGACCGCCAGCGGCAAATTTTAGCAACACGTCGTCGATCTCGCCCTTATGCGACATTGTGTCGCGGTCAACGCGTGCGATTCGCATCGAAGGGAATTTCTTTTCCAGTTGATCGGCGATATTTTCAGTGCCCTCGCCGACAAAATATAGATATTCGCTCTGGCAGTGCGGACAAACTTTCGGCACCTTTTCACGGTAGTTGCAATAATGGCAGATCAGCTTGCTGTCGCGGCGGTGAAAGGTGAGCGTGATGTCGCAATTTTTACACTTCATCGTCTCGCCGCAAGTTCGGCATAGGACGAATTGCGAAAAACCGCGGCGGTTGAGCAGAATGATGACTTGTTCGCCCTTTGCGTGCGTTGCTTTGATAGCCTCGAGTAATTCCGGCGAAAGAGCAACGTCCTTGCCCGCTCGTTTGAACACCGCGCGCATATCGATGAGCTGCGCATCGGCCAGGCCAAGCTCGCCTATGCGGTCGGGCAATTTAAGATAGGTGTATTTGCCAGACTGAGCATTATAAAATGATTCCATAGCAGGCGTCGCCGAACCGAGAACAACCACAGCTCCCGCAAAATGAGCGCGCATGACCGCAACGTCGCGGGCGTTATAAAACGGAGATTCGTGTTGACGATAAGAGGAATCGTGTTCCTCATCGACGATGACGAGGCCGATATTTTCGAGCGGTGCAAAGACCGCCGAACGCGTGCCGATTGCGATTCGTGCATCGCCGCGACGAATTCGCGTCCATTCGTCAAAACGTTCGCCCTGCGACAGATTCGAATGCAGAATCGCTACATGAGAACCAAAGACAGTCCTCAGCCGCCTCGAAAAAACCGGTGTCAAAGCGATCTCAGGCACCAACATCAGTGCCGAGCGTCCGGTTTCCAATGCGAACTGCATCGCCCTTATGTAGACTTCGGTTTTGCCGCTGCCGGTCACGCCATGAAGCAGAAATGCTTTAAATTCGCCATCCTTTTTTAGTGCCGACATGATCTGATCTAAAGCCGTTTGCTGTTCATTAGTAAGCATCAATTCTTCGCGGTCGGGAAATCCCGCGCCGGCAAGAGGATCGCGTCGCACGTCCTGCACAAACACTTCGACCAGCCCACGTTTTGCCAGCGTATTTATCGGCGACGCTCCAACGTCCGCCTGTTCGATTATGTCTGTAAAGAGCATCGTGCCGCCGTTTGTAGATAGCAGGTCGATGATCCATTCCTGTTGGTCGCTCAACGGTTTGTCATCGTCATCGGGAACCGTCGATAAAAGCCGAACAGCTTTTCGGCGTTTCGAACGCACTTTTTCTGAGTTCAAACCAGCGGGCAAAGCCGCCTTTAGCATCTCGCCCCAAAAGCTGGCGTAATAATCCGCCGTCCACTGTGTGAGCTTTAGAATTTCGGGTGTGACGAGGGGAGCATTATGCGTAGGATCCATTACTTCTATGATGTTCTTGATCTTCGATTCGTCGATCTCGACATCCGGCGGAAGCTGTGCGTGAAGTCCGACAGCGTAACCGATCAGATTGCGCCGTCCAAAGGGCAGTTTGAGACGTGCACCTATCTTTATTACACCTTGCATCTCTTTTGGGATGCTGTATGTGAAGGCGCGACGCAGAGGAATCGGCAAAACTGCTTCAACATATGCTGGAACCGGTGAAATTTTTGCCTTAGACGTGGGCATAAAAGAAAACTAACGCAAAGACGCAAAGAAGCAAAGACGCAAAGGAAGAAATTAGCTTACTTGATGCAAAGTTATCTGATTTTTTCTTTGCGTCTTCGCGGCGTTGCATTAAAAATTTTCTGTGGCTTGCTGTAAACTTCATTTATGGACGATTTATTTAGACCCGAAGAGAAGAAAGGCATTAACAAGGTGTTTATAGCTGCCTTGTTGGTCGGTGTGGTTGTGATCGGAGCGGCGATATGGGCGATGTCGTTTAAGCCCTCGATGGAGGATCAGACTGCGAAGATCCTCGAAGGTTCGCTGCACGAAGACTCGCCGGAATTTGCCGCCCTTACAAAGGATATTATAATTTCGACCGACCGGAACACGATCGAATCGCCGATGGCGATGGGCACGATCTCGATGTTTATCAACGGAACGATCCGTAACAAGGGAACACACACGCTAAATGCCCTTGAGATCAACGTTGCTGTCGTCACGCAGTTTAACAAAGTGTTGAAAGAAAAACGCATTCTTGTAGTCCCAACACAGGTTCCGCGTCTCGAACCTGAAAACACGATTCCAGTCACAGTGTCACTCGACGGCTTTTCGAAAGACGACGACCGCGCAAATATTCGCTGGAAGGTAACGGCGATCAGGGTTGAGAAATAAGAAAGTAGCCACAAAAGGCACAACAATCGCAAAACTGTTCAATCATTTTTTGCGACTGTTGTGCCTTTTGTGGCTATTTTTTTAGTCAAACGGGATTTTGTAACCGAGATCAGGATTAAAGTAGCGCGGTTTGGAGTCTGCCGATTTAGCTCTAAAAAGCGAGGGGAAACCTCGTTTATCGCGCAGTTCATCAGGGTAATTTATAAGATCAAGGACGGTCGGAAAGATGTTTGCGTGCGAGGCTTTGTAAGCCGTATCAACGGTCGACTCCAGTTTGCCGACGATAAAGAGCGGCACGGTGGCTTCGCCTTTAGTATTCCCTCCGTGTGATGACCTGCCGTTAACAAAAAGCGTTTGGCCGTGATCGCCGGTATAAATGATTATCGAACCGTTTGGCATATTCGAATAATCGTCGATGAGATTTGTGAAAAAGGAATTCAAATTATACTTGATCGAATTGTCGTAGGCGTTAACCACAGACGGCAGCAAATCGCTCGAAGGAATATCGAATTTGTTTGTTGTTTCGTAACTCGGAGCCCAGACTTTTTCGTTCAGCGGAAAGTTAATGCCGTATGGAATGTGGGAGCCGTGTTTGAAAACAAAAATGAAATTTCCGGTTGACGAATAGATTACGTTTTTTATTTTCTTAGCGATCAAATTGTCCAGTTCCCATGTTTCAAACGACATATGCTCGCTGACATCCAGGACTCCCTGGAAGCTGTCAATGTAGTTGTTATCGTCTTCAACGCCGCTCCAGAGGCCGTTCATTTGGCCTTCAAAGAAATAAGTTTTGTATTTCATTGCCTTGGCGTACTGGAATATCGTTGGAAAGGTGTTTACCTTAAAGTCTGTTTTATCCGGAAAATCGTCGGGCGTCAGGCCGGTTATAAGGGCACTGTATGTAAAACGGCTCCCGGTCGATGCAGCAGCAGCTATTCCCCAATTTTGAAGAATCTTTTCGCGCTCCAGCCTGTCGAGAATTGGCGTCGTTTCGCGGCTGTAACCATTAAGTCCTAAGTGATCTCCCATTACCGACTCGTCGATAACTACGATCACATTGTTTTGGGGATGGTAATCTTGCGGCAAAGCAGGCTTGATTACTTCGCGGCGGCGAATCTCGACGCCGGTTATATCTGTCGCCCATTTGCCCGTCGAAACCGGCCCATTTATAAGAAAATCCACATTCGTGCGAAAGAACGCATTGGTCGCAAGGGTCGGGAATTTTTGGCTGACGACAAATGGAAAGCCGGCAAAACCTGCGACGGCAAGTAAAATGACAATCAAGAAATGCCTGAGTCCCAGTAGTTTTTCCGCCCGGAAAAACACTAAAATGAAAAGGAAAACTAGGCACGGAATTATCGCGGCAAGGTTGAAATACATCGTGATTGATGCGATCTGTTGCTCAGGCGATGAGGCGACCGCTGTCTCAATATCGATCTTGTCGGAAAATCTGCCGAGAGCTTTCAGGTAACCGTATTCGACCAGTGCCGACATTGCAAATATTAGAAAGCACAGAAATTTGTAAGCCCAGGAAGCCGAAATTGCGTAATAAACAAAGCGATAGAAAATATAAAAAGAGATAAGGATGCAGAGAAGTGCGATCGTCGAAAAAAACCAGGATTCAGAATCGATAAGATATGCAAAATAGTTGGAATAGTTGACGCCGACGAAATAGATCTCAAATACGAAGAGAAACAAGAAAAATACAACCGCTATCCGGCGAGTCCTAGGATCATTTATCGTGAAGGCCCTCATATTCTCAATTGAATGCTTTGCGTTATGAGGTCTCTCTTGCAAACAATTCTTCGAGTGATTGTTTTACCGGTTGTATTGAGGCAAGGTGGCCGCCGGCTTTGCTTGTAATTTCAAGGACTGCGGCGATATCCGTTTCATCGAGGACACGGATAATTGCTCCGCTTGGTTTCGGCGTGAGAGTTGCACCCGAAATGAATTCGATATGATCGCGGATGGTATCCGCTTCAACATTCTGAACGCTTATCTCCAACTCACGCGTTTCACCGCTTGTCGAGAGAAGGTCGTTGAGATTGCCCGAGGCAGCCAGTTCACCGCCGCGAAGGATGGCGACCTCGTCACAGAGTGCTTCGATGTCGGAAAGAATATGCGTTGACATAAATACGGTCGTGCCTTTGTCGCGGAGGCCAGCGATGAGTTCGCGAACCTCGCGGCGGCCAACAGGGTCGAGTCCGCTCATCGGCTCGTCCATAAAGATAAGTTCGGGGTCGTTGATGAGCGATTGTGCCAGGCCGACGCGCTGGAGCATTCCTTTGGAATATTTACGAAGTTGTTTGCTTCGATCTTTTTCGGCCAATCCGACCGCATCAAGAAGCGTCTCGCATTTATCTCTTCGTTTGGCGGCATCGAAACCGAAAAGCTCACCAAAATAATTCATCAGTTCACGCGCGGTCAGGTAATCGTAGAAGTACGGATTCTCCGGACAATAACCGATACGGCGATGCATCTGAACATCAGCGATGTCATGGCCCAGGATCTTTGCCGAGCCTGTCGTGGGGAAGATCAGGCCCATTAACGTTTTTATCGTCGTCGTTTTGCCTGCTCCGTTGCCGCCGAGAAAGCCGAATATCTGACCAGAGCGAACGTTTAGCGTCAGGTCGTCGAGAGCCCGCACGCGTTTCTTTTTCCAGAAGCCGGTCTCGTAGTCCTTTGAAAGATTTTTGATCTCAACTGCGTATTCCATATTATTAATGCCCTTACTTCGTGCGGGCTTCTGCAACCGGTAAACCGGTATGTTCCACATCCAATTTCACTCGACAATTTTCTTTATCCAAAAGATAAGGTGCGTCGGTCGGATCGACAAGCTGATTTGCCTTATTCACTCGAAACTCCTTGTTTCCCGGCAGCTTGACAGTCATCAGCATCGGTATAATTTCCGCAAAATTATTGGCACAGCGGCCCGATCTTTTTTGGAATTCGTCGAGGACGCGATCGATCGCCTCTCGCTCGTCAAGCGAATCGAGTTCTTTCAGCCGTCGATCTGCCGTGATCTTCACCTGTTCATCGTCCGTGTCCACAAGCATCTGACGGTATATTGAACGGGCTGTTTCACGGCTGCCGCCTTCTGTCTTCATGGATGCGGCCATCAAACTCATAAACGAAGCGGAACCGTCGATTTGCGATCCTTTTTCATAGATCTCAGACGCTTCTGCATAGCGGCCG
>JANMDA010000366.1:0-4916 GCA_031376085.1 Chloracidobacterium sp. | reverse complement strand
GTAGGTGTTGTATTCGCGGAATAGTTTGTCGGCATCCTTGATATAGACATTTGGAATGTTCCAGCCGCGCGCGAGGATGTTTATGTGCGACAACGGCGTCGAAGGCTGTGCGACAATAATGCCGCGAACCGGCGGCAGGCTCAGCGGCAATTCGCGAAGTACGAGAATTTCGTTATCACCGATCTCAACCGTGTCATCGAGCTTATCGATAATGTGAATGCGGCCGACCGCCGTTCCGGTATTTAGAGCAAGATAAACCTGATTACGATTGAGTTCGTCCTGCAATATTCGGTCGATGCCGATACCCGAAGACACATCTTCCTGGCGAATAGAATTGGGTTTGAAAAACGCCTTTTGAAAGAAAGTTTTGTTAATGACCTCGTTGGCGATCTTAATGTGCTCGACGGTCGCGAGGTCGCCTTCCCAAAGTTCCCATGTGAATTTATCAACCGTCTTTTGCCAAGCGATAGTTCCGACAATAAACCTGCGATCTTGGTCTATATAGATCGGCTTGAAAACGTCTGCACCGCGCGGAACCAAGTATGTCGAAAGTAAAAAGTCTTTGTGAAAACGAAATTTCTGAGAATTGAGATAGTAGATCTTGTTCCTGTTGCGGCGGTCGATGACGAACATCGTATGCGGCATCGCGTATGGTGTTCCCTGATGGTAAACACGCGCGATCGAATCGAATTCAGACTGCGAAGCGACACGCGGCAGCGAATTCTTTTTTGAATCCGGCCTTTTGTCCATTGCTCCGGGAGGCTCGCGAGTCGGCGACGGTTTGCGCGACATTTGAGCAAGTCCCGAGATCGCGCAAATCAGGACAAACGTAAATACCGATAAAGTGCGTATTAATTTTACGGAAGGCATAAAAAGCTAATTTGATGCTGGGATAGCATCGCGGCGTTGATCGTTAAAAAGAAACCGGTCACGCAAGCCTATCAACTCATCCGCCGTTTTGATTGAGATGTCGAGGTCGCGGATCAAACCGTCTTTAAGGCCATAGATCCAGCCGTGGATTTCAAGCTGTTGATCACGATTCCAGGCGTCCTGCACAATGGTCGTTTCACCGACATTAAGTACTTGTTCTGCAACATTGAGTTGGCAAAGCATGTCGAGTTTTGCGTTTGGGTCGGTAATGCCGTCGAGAAGATGAGAATAGAGATTCGCCGTATCCTGTATGTGTCGAAGCCAATTATCGATCAGCCCGTGACGCTGGTCTTCCAAAGCCGCCTGCACGCCGCCGCATCCGTAATGTCCGCACACGATAATGTGCTCGACCTGTAGCACTTCGACGGCAAACTGGATCACCGACAGGCAATTCATATCGGTGTGATTTACAAGATTTGCGACGTTTCGATGGACGAATATCTCGCCAGGCATGAGGCCGACGATCCTGCTGGCCTCTACCCGGCTGTCTGAGCATCCGATCCAAAGAAAGTCGGGATTTTGCTGGGCAGCGAGGTCAGCAAAAAAACGCGGGTCATTCTTCGTGACCTCTAGTGACCATTGGCGATTATTTTCGAGCAGATCGGTAATCTTTTTCACGATATCATCTTAGCCCTGACGCTTATTTATTCAAAACATCTTTATTGCTTTCCGCAGCACGTTGATCGAGCCGTTCTTTTGCCTGAAAACGGATGCTCAAAAAAAAGCTGCATGCAGCGAGAACCATGCTGACAAAAACACCGTCTTTATTTTCCATCCATAAAAAATAGGCGGCGATGCATACAAGTATTGCAGCCAATATCTGAAATGTGCGTATCATCAATTTAGCCTGCCTTGCGTGCAACATCGGCAAAACTTTCTCCTCTGAAAAACGCAGCGATCGCTGAGAAAAGCCGCTTGATCGCACGAAAGACCTTTGGGAAAAACCACAGGAAAAAGACAGCAAAAATCACAAGCACCGATAGGATTATCACCGGAGCAAATACGGCCAAAAATGTGCCGATAAATGCAACGGCGTCCTCGACCAGCGACAGCACCCAATTAGAAACAGGCTCGGGTGAAAGATTTGCACCGATACGCAAAGCCGATTTTGTCCCATGAGAAGACAATGCCAATCCGCCGCCGATCAATGTTGCAGGAATGGCGATACTCGAATCCATCTGATTCGTCGCTGCGTAAGCAACGACTGCACCGGCAGGAACTCGAATGAACGTATGCACCACGTCCCAAACGCTATCGACATACGGTATTTTATCGGCAAAAAATTCAACAAGATAAAGACCGCCGGCAACGCCGATGATCCACCAGTTATCAAGCGCATCGAGGCCGCCGGGAAGTTTGGTCGCTCCGAATTTTTGAAGCAAGCCCAAGACAGTAACAGTTGCGTAGAGATTGATCCCGCTCGTCCAAGCGCTTCCGAAAGCCAAACTCAATGTAGAAAACCAATCCATTGCCATTCCTCCGCAAGAATCTACGAATCTGAGTCTTCGTCGGTTCCGTCACCGTCTTTCTTGAAACCGAATTTTTCTAATCGATATTGTAGCGTCCTAAATGTCAATCCTAACAATTTAGCAGACTTTGTGATGTTATTGTCGGTGCGATCCATTGCCTGCATGATGAGGCTTCGCTCGACCTCTTCAAAATTGACGCCTTCGGGCGGGAGTTTGAAAAGATCGCCTGATGCTGCCGCAGTCATTTGTATCATTTCGGGCGGCAAATCTTCTAAGGTGACAGTATCGTTTTCGGAGAGCAGGATCGCGCGTTCTAATGCCGATTCGAGTTGGCGGACGTTGCCAGGATAGGAATAATCCTCGAGCAGCCGTCGGGCGTCGGTGCTGATCGTGATCTTGCGGTCGGTGTTGCGGATGTGTTTTTTGACAAAATATTCGATCAATACCGGAATGTCGCTGCGGCGTTCACGCAGAGCCGGAAGCTCTATCGAAAGAACATTCAAACGGTAATAAAGATCTTCGCGAAAGCGTTTTTCTTCGACCATGTGTGTCAGATCGCGGTTCGTAGCGGCGACTACGCGGACATCGACGTCGAGATCTCGAATACCTCCGACGCGGCGTATTTGCTTCTCTTGCAATGCACGAAGTATTTTTGCCTGAAGCGAAATATCAAGCTCACCGATCTCGTCCAAAAAGAGCGTGCCATTGTGTGCGATCTCAAAGAGGCCTTTTTTATCGGCGACCGCACCAGTGAACGAACCTTTCTCGTGGCCGAACAACTCCGACTCAAGCAAATTTTCGTTTATCGCGGCGCAGTTGACGGCCTGAAAAGCCTCGCTCGAACGCAAGCTGTTTGTGTGGATGGAACGGGCGATCAATTCTTTTCCCGTCCCGCTTTCGCCCCGAATCAAAACGGTCGAACTGGACTTTGCGATCTTCAAAATAAGCTTTTTTACCTTGTCCATCTCGGGCGAGACCGAGATGATCTCGGCGTCGAGCGTGGTCAATTTATTCAATGCTCGCGAAACGGTGTCGAGCAACTTCTCGCTGTCATACGGTTTTTGCAGATACTCAAACGCACCGAGACGCATCGCATCCACAGCTGAATCAACCGAGCCGTGAGCCGTGAGCAAAATGACAATGATCGACTTATCAAAATCAGTCAGTTCTTTGAGCAGATCGAGGCCGCTCATGCCGGTCATTTTCAGATCTGTGAGGACAAGATCAAAATGCCGGTCGGCGACAAACTTCATCGCCGCTTCGCCTGACGACGCGGTTGTAACGTCATAGCCTTCGCCCGACAAAATCGTTTCTAGTATTTCGCGTTGGTTTTTTTCGTCATCAACGACGAGGATCGATTTTCTTGCCATAATGTTTTTGCCACGGAGATCACAGAGAAGGATGAGTTCTATTTTTTTATCTCAGTGAACTCTGTGATCTCGGTGGCTAATTTTCTGCCTTTGGTAATTTTACCGTAAACTTCGTCCCTTCGCCCTCTTTTGATTCGACTGAGATCGATCCGTTATGAATATCGACGATCTTGTGCACGATTGCGAGGCCGAGGCCGGTGCCGGTTTCTTTTGTTGAAAAGTACGGCTCGAATATTTTCGAGATATTTTCCGGTGAAATTCCGCAGGCGGTGTCTGAGACTTCAAAATTGACAACTTCGCCGGCCTCGTCCGGATAGATCTTGATGTTCAGACGTCCGCCTGTGTTTTCCATTGCCTGTAGAGCATTGATGAACAAATTGTTGAAAACTGATCGAAGAAATTCTGGATCGCCCATCACCTGCGGCACATTTTCGTGTTCGATGACACTGATCTGAACATTTTCTTCTGCTGCTTGTGCCTCGACTATACGAAGCGAATCTTCGATCACTTTTCGCGCATCTATCGGACGCAATTCCGCTTTTGCTGGACGCGAATAATTTAGGAAATCGGAAATTTGCTGGTTGATCCGTGCGACCTCAGCTTTTAGCTGCGATGTCATTTTTTCAAAAGCCGGACGTTTTTCTGTATCTTCCGGCGCGAATTTAGATCGCAAATGGTCGAGCGTCAGATTAATGTAATTCAGCGGATTGCGAATTTCGTGAGCGATCGCCGAACCGAGCCGTCCGACGACGGCGCTCTTTTCGGCTTGCTGCAATTTCGCTTCGAGGTCGCGTTTTTTTTCAAGCTCGCCGGTCATTTCATTAAACCGCAAGGCGAGCCGCCCCATTTCGTCATTTCGGCTCGAACCTCCGACGCGGACACGAAGATCGCCGCCGGCAACTTGGCGTGCGGCGTCGGCGAGATTTGCTATCGGTTGAGCAAAACGCCAGACGAGAATAAATGTGATGAGCGAAGAAACCAAAAGAACACAAAGCGTATAAACAAGAGGCTGGGCCGCACGCCATCTGGCTTCGCTCTTGTCGTTTTTGAGCAAGACCATTACATACCAGCGACCCGTGCTGGTTTCGAGCGGGATGGCGTGTGCCTCATCGGATTGCTGCCGATTAACGGGCGTCTTGCGATTTGG
>JANMDA010000348.1:0-2947 GCA_031376085.1 Chloracidobacterium sp. | reverse complement strand
CGGCGCCGAGCGGACAGAGGTCGAATGCGCACGTTGTCACGCTCATCTCGGGCATGTCTTTGACGACGGGCCGCAGCCCACCGGCTTACGCTACTGCATGAACTCGGTCGCACTGAAATTTAAAGAGACCAAATAGTTTCCTACTGTGCTTTCCTGCACTACACTCGCCGGATGCCGATGCGTCCGGCTTTTTTGCGCAAGGCGCGCACGTTAGTAAGGGCGATACCTTCAACGTTGAGTGTACCGCCCTTACTAACGTGCGGGCTTGCGCATCCTTATGTTAAAGTTTTCGTATGACCGGAAACGAGATCAGAAGTAAATTTCTTGAGTATTTTGAGCAACACGGACATAAGATCGTGCATTCATCGCCGCTGCTGCCCGCCAATGACCCGACGCTGCTTTTTACAAACGCGGGTATGAATCAGTTTAAAGACGTTTTTCTAGGATTGGAGAAACGCGATTATAAGCGTGCCGTTTCCTCTCAAAAATGCATTCGCGCCGGCGGCAAGCACAACGACCTAGATGAGGTCGGCAAGACGGCGCGGCATCATACTTTTTTTGAGATGCTGGGCAATTTTTCGTTTGGAGATTACTTCAAAAAAGAAGCGATCGAGTTTGCGTGGGATTTTTTGGTCAATGAATTAAAGCTCGACGAATCGCGCTTGTGGTTCTCGGTTTTCGAGGGCGACGCAGAGGTCGGGCCGGACGACGAAGCACGCTCGCTTTGGGAAAAGGTTGGTGCAAAACCCGAACGCGTTCTCGGTTTTGGCCGCAAAGATAATTTCTGGCAGATGGGCGATACCGGGCCTTGCGGACCTTGCTCAGAGATCCATTATTACATGGGTGACGCCCCCGAAGATCCTGAAAAAAATCATCCGAAATGGGTCAACGGTGAAGGCGATACGACGATGGAGATATGGAACCTCGTCTTTATGCAGTACAACCGAACACAGAACGACGACGGCTCGTTCAAGCTAACGCCGCTGCCCGCTCCGTCAGTAGATACGGGCATGGGACTCGAGCGAATAACCGCCGTCATGCAGCATGTAAAAACTAATTACGACACCGATCTCATAAAGCCGTTGGTTGAGTTTGCTGCGAGTTTAAATTCTGCGGGCTAAAGCCATGAACTCCGTGATCAACGTTCTTCTCATTGAAAGCCAGCCTCTAACCCGGCTCGGCATTCGGTCTCTAATAGACGGCGAGGCCGACATCGCTCTCATAGATGAAACTGACAATGCCGAAGATGGTTTCACGCTGTTTCGAGACACAAATCCTGATGTAACGATCCTCGGATTGAGATTTCCTGATTCCTGTTCCATTGACGATCTCGACAAATACTTTTCTGAGCGACCAAAGGCGAAGATCATCGTCCTTGCCGAGCATGCTGGCGACGCTGAGATAAGCAAGGCGTTGAAGAAAGGTGCCGCAGGATATATCTGTAAGGATGTGTCTCCGTCGGAGCTTGTGACCGCGATTCGCATGGTCGCAACTGGCAGAAAGTACATTCCCGACGAGATCGCCCAAATTCTCAGCGAACATTTAGGCCAGGAAGACCTAACACCGGCCGAGGCTGATGTATTAGGGAAGATCGTCGGCGGAATGTCGAACAAGGAGATCGCATTTGCCCTCGATATTTCCGAGAATACTGTAAAAACTCACGTCCAGAACATTTTTGGCAAGATCGGCGTGTCCGACCGCACGTCGGCGGCAACGACCGCGATAAAAAGAGGATTGGTAAGAGTTGACCTATGAATGAGATAAAAAATACATTAACCGACTATGCCGAGGCCCATACTTCGGGCGAAAGTGGGGTTTTGGCCGAGCTTAGCGAACATTGTTACGCACATTATGAAGATTCGATGATGCTGTCCGGCTTCTTTCAAGGCCGTGTATTATCGATGCTTTCGCATATGATCCGCCCAAAAGTAGTCCTTGAAATAGGAACTTACCTCGGTTATTCAGCACTTTGCCTTGCAGAAGGGCTGGCTGATAACGGAAAAGTAATTACATTAGACATACAAGAAGATACTAACCAAGTCGCCCGCTCATTTGTTGAAAAAACCATCTATAAAGATCGGATCGAGTTTATTCTTGGCTTTGGTGCCGATATTATTCCAAACCTTACCGAAACCCTCGACCTCGTCTTTATCGATGCCGATAAACCTAATTATTCTAACTATTACAACCTAGTTTTCGACAAACTCCGCCCCGGCGGCTTCATCATTGCCGATAATGTCCTCTGGAGCGGAAAAGTGTTGGACGACGAGAAAGACGAGAATACACAAGCTCTCGCCGATTTCAACGAAATGGTTCTCGCTGATGAGCGTGTCGAGAATGTATTGGTGGCGATCAGGGATGGTTTGATGCTCGCGCGCAAAAAATAGACTTATGGCCAGATTCTTAAAGTGGTTCGGGTTGATATTCGCTCTTCATATCATATTTCTTGTGGGGTATCTCGGGTTACATCCCGAAGGCGATATTCCCACGGATCTATATGTCTTTTTCTATCTTTTGTGGCCATTATTTTTTATTCCTACAGGTGTTCGTCACGGTGGCGAGTTTTTCTTTTCCCCAGTGACCGTCTTTTTCTATTCTCTGTTTTTCGCGGCGATCATTACTAAATGGCAGAACCGTCGATCACTATCCAAATGATCTTTCCTCACCCAATAGTATTACTTTCCTCCCACCCAATATGCTGTTCCTATTTTCTTGAATCCGCGTAAACTATATCTAGAGCCGATTGGCATGAGAGATAGGAGAAGAAAATGAAAGCAGAAGCTAAACAGATCACAAATATAAAAAAGGTCGAGAAGATCATTGCACCGCCGCCGAGGCATTGGGTTGGCGACGGATTTAACGTGCATGGGTTTTTCCCGCACGGGCCGCTTACTGGCGAGCGAATGAGTCCATTCTTTTTACTAGATTACAACGCAAAGATTGATTT
>JANMDA010000319.1:0-10195 GCA_031376085.1 Chloracidobacterium sp. | reverse complement strand
GTGCTGAATCTGCGCGTTGTCGATGTCGGAGTCGATGCCGAAACTACAAAACGGCGATCATTGTTCTCGTCGCGGAAAAAACTCGCGCCTGCAGTCAGATTATTCCGCCCGCCAAATGTCCAGTCCGTCTGTAGATCGAGTCCCGAAGTTTGTGTGTTTGTCACCGTTTCGCTGGTTTGATATAGGCCGGGAAAGAATGGCGGAGCGGGCGGCACCGTCAGGATGTTTGTAAAATTGCGATACTGCGTTTGATAAAAACCGCTAAGCGACAGACGCTGCAGATTGCGCGTGAGAGCAACGGCGTCATATCGAGCGTGTATTTTATCGCGATTTGAAAACGGGAAAAATGCATTGAATGTACCGACCAGTCCTGCAGAACCTATATTTGCTCCGCGACGTCGTTCATAGTTAAGACGCAGTGTTTTCTTATCGTCGAGAAAAAAACGGATCGTCGCTTGCGAATTGCTTGCGTGCGACTGCGAATTCAGCACTTCTCCGTCATCGGTGATGCCTACCTGCTGTGCCCGCAGGTCCTGAAGAAAAGTACCGCCCGGCTTTCCGGTCGAATAGTTTTCAAACCTCTCAAGCGACTGCGAAAGACGAAACGCAAAGTATCTTCCAGAACCGGCCAGAGCGGCATTACCGCGTCGTCCGTTTTCATTCGAAGAGTAAAACGTATTCAGCGCAGCACCGAATCTAAATCCGCCATCGCGCCTCGATGGCGTATCGCGCGTAATTATGTTGATCGTGCCGCCAAGAGCATCCGTGCCGTAAAGCACCGAACCGCTGCCGCGAGCGACCTCGATACTCTCGATCTGTGAAACATCGACAAGCCCCGTCTCGACACCCGACTGGGCGGTTGAAGTGCGGCTGTTATTGAGCCTTTCGCCATCGACCAGTATCAAAACGCGATTGCTGTCCAGCCCACGAATGCGTGGCCGAACCTGAAACGCACCTTCGTTAACGGTCGATGCTCCGGGCAGCGTGCGAAAGATATCGGCGGTCGTTGTTAGAGCTTTTCGTTCTATCTCTTCACGGCCAACAATACTAACGGGCACAGCCGTTTCGTCGGACGTGATCTGCGTGCGTGTAGCAGTCACCGTTACGCTTTCTGAGATCGCACCCAATTGGAGTGTAATTTCCACTTCCTTCGAACCTCTTGCAACGGTGACATCGAGCAAAACTGTTGGAAAGCCAGGAGCTTCAACCTTGATACGATATTCACCCTCGGACAAATTCTCAAAGCTGCTTTTACCGGTCGTGTCGGTTACAGAATTACGAGCCACGCCGTTTCTTCCCATGACAGTAAGACTTGCCCCCGCAATAACGGCACCATTCGTATCTTTCACCTCAATATTCAGGCCGGCTAACGCCATAGGTGATTGGGCACTGATGCCCGCAAAAAGTACGAGCAAGGAAAGAAAAAGTGCAAAGAAACGTGAATTATTCATAAACAAAACTCCCATAACAAAGACAATCAATCCGCCTTAACGGTTTCTAAATAATATATAGATTATCAGCACCATTACGAATTCACACACCGAAATTTGCCTTTTGAGCCTAATTAGACACGCTAATCAGCATTCATCTATAGCAATGACCGTGCCGAGGCAAAATATCATTATTTATTGGCTTCTAAACGTGTTGGTTGCGAGAAATTACGCACACAGGGTAAAGTGGTGTGAATTTTTACAACTCTCAGCTATTGTTTAGCTGCCGCAAATGATCTGGGCTGCAAGAAGCGGCAATGTGAGTTCGTGGTGGCCGGTGATCGAAAAACCTCGCCCTGCACCGTTTGCGGTTGGTCGATGGACGACATTTGTCATCGGGCGGTAACGCTGGACAAAATCGAAGTTTGCGGTCGTAATGTCCTGAATTTCGTGGCCCAGATTTCTACAGACAGTCACGGCCTTTAAAAAAATCTCGGGCATAACTACCGCGGAACCAAAATTTAAATATACACCGCCGCCGTTCATCTCTTTAACGATCGAGCAGAACAGTTTGAAATCCGTGTGGCTCGTCGCACCCAATGCGGCACCGTCGCACGAAACATGAAAATGACCGATGTCGGCACCGATCGTAAGATGCGCAGTGAAAGGAATTTTTGCTGCATAGGCCTGACAAATGAGCGAAAGTTCAGCGTGCGTCGGTTTCAAATTTGTGACTTCCCTACCCATAGCTTCGCCGAGGCCAAGCGAATCGCGATGGCCTGCTTTTGCAGCTGAATTCAAGAGTTCGCCGGTTTCTTTGGCTGCACCGAAATCGCCTTTGCCGAGAGTTGCATCAACGTCCTCGCTCGTAAATCCAACCAGCGCGATCTCGGCATCATGCACCAGAACCGACCCGTTAGAAGCAATTGCAGTAACAAAACCTTGCCGCATCAGGTCGATTATCAGCGGCGAAACTCCCGTTTTGATGACATGCCCGCCGATGCCCCAAATGATCGGCTTCCCAAGATCGCGTGCCCGGCGTATGCGGACAGCGATCTCACGCAAACTCTGAACAGCCAGTATATTCGGCAGTTTGCCGAGAAAATCCGCGAGTGAATTATCTTTAGCCACAGGTGACGCAAAATCCTTGACAGTGACCTTGCTCGGCCGCGAAGCTAACTCGTAGGTCTCGATCTCGTTCAGATCGATGGGCTGTAAATTCTCGTATATGGACATATTCTCACCTGTATTATGCTTTCGCCAAATAATAGCACAACAAAGCAGCGCATCGAACTTACATAATAACTAGTTTCAGGCTTGTGAGGTGAAACGAAACACCTTGCAATAATCGAAAAAAAGGCTGCCTTTGCAGACAGCCCCTTAAAGGAAATAGTCCCAAGTATTGTTTACTCCATCGGATCGGCGATGAAGTCCAGATCGGCAATGTTGTCGACAAGGCTTATCACACGGCTCGGCGTCGAGAATGTGTAACGCTGTGAGTTGACCGTTACAACATACGTTTCGCCGGTCGCGAGGCCCTCGAACGTAAAGTAGCCGAATGAACCCGTCGTTGCGACACGCGGCTCGACAAGCGAGTTGCCCGTGATAGTCACCTTCGCATTGCGTATGCCCGCCCCGTCCGCAGTCAATATGCGTCCGGAAACCGAAGCATTCGCCGCTGTTGAAGCAAACAACTCAAGTCCCCATCCGCCGTTCACACAGCCAGTTATGGCAGACGGTGCGTCGAAATTTCCTGCATCGTCACGCATGTAGAGGCTCCATGTGCCGTTCCCGTTGGTCAAGCCAAAGTTACCGAACAGCGTCTGAGTGCTGGTTCCGCCAACCGTGTTTCCGGCCTCGTTATATGGTGCCGGTGGCGCCGGCGCCGGGAAGTTTGTCTGGCCGGCCTCCCAACTCGTCGGCTCAAACACACCGGTCGTCAGCGGTGCCGAATTTGGCAGAACCTGGCCTGCCACATCCGAGAACGTCAGCGTCACGGGTGTCGTAAGGTTTAAGGTGCCGCCCGCATCCGCCATCATAACAAACTTTTGTCCGCCTGGGCCGACAAGCAGGAAGTCCATGCTGTCAGGTATTGTATGCGACACGTCGAACAGCGTCACGCGCATTGACCCGATTGCCGCCGGTGCGCCGGCAACATTGATCGTTGACGGATAAGGCGACGCCGGCTGTCCAAACGTCGTGCAGATCGCGCCCGTCGCACGGTAAGCGCTTGCCGAATCGTTAATGCTTAGAACGGCTGCTGACGGTGAACCAACCTGAGTACCAGTTAACGTCAGATTGAGCGTCTGAGCCGGTTCGGTCAGTGTGTCGCTGCAGATCGAAACATTTACCGTCTTCGTCGTGTCGTTTGGGTTGAATGTCACAGCCTGTGCAACGGTGATGTAATCGACTCCCGATGTGCAGGATGCACCGCCCGTTGCAGTTCCATCCGATGTCGCAAAGTTCACAGTCGTTGTACCCGTCACGCTGCCTGTGCGGTTTATGGTAATGGCCGCTATCTGCGATTCATCCTCTGTATATGTCGACGAACTGAACTGCACCGTCGTGCCGCCCGAAGGTGTACTTGTTGCAGTTGCTGTCGGAGTGGCACTAGGTGATCCGCAGAGCCCGCCGCTGAAAACCAGCGAGAATGCCCTTGCCGAACCCGTGTCAATACCAGCGTTGTCACTGATGTTGATCACCCAATTGCCGTTGGCATTTTGCCCGTCAAACGCACTTAACAGATTGTTCGGTGAGAACGATCCCGTCGGGAATGCGTTATTAGTAGTCGTGCCAGTTACGTTGCATTGGCCCTCGATCGACGGGAATGCTCCGTCGTCATCCAGCAAGAGCTGTGCAAGGTTGTTGTTGCTGCATCCAACCGTCGTCGTCGGCACGCCCGGCCGGTCGAATGCCGAAACCGTTGTTCCGCCCGGCGACGTTATCTTCACAAGGATGTCGCCAACCCACGAATGATTCATTCCAGGCGTCGTCGATAAAGGATCGGCACTCTGTGTTCCGTCAAAACTGAAGTTGACGTCAGATATAGTTCCAACTCCGCTTACCGGTATCGTGAAGTTAACACCGGCCGCAATGTTGTCCGGTATCGCAACCGCAGGCCCGGTGTAGCTGAACGAATTTCCGCAGCCGGGGGTTCCCGCTGCAGTTGCCGTTGCCGTTGCCGTTGCCGTTGCCGTAGATGTTCTTGTAGCGGTGTTTGTCGGCGTGCCGCTTGGCGATGCTGTAGCGGTCGCAGTCGCGCTCGGTGAAGCCGTCAGTGTCGGTGACGGGGTCACCGCAGCACAACTCGTAGTAAGACGCAGTGTCCATCCGCCGCTTATGCTGCCGACGTCAACACCTACGTCGTCACGAACATATAACGACCACGTTCCATTAGGCGTTGTGCCGTTGAACACTGACAGTGCCACTGTCGCTCCGGCTGCCGGTGCAGGTGCCGGAAATACATCCGACGTTGTATCGAAGTTCGACGGCTTGAAGGTTCCGCTCACTATCTGAGTCGAATCGCCCAATCCCGCAGCCGCATCATCGTCAAGCGTCAGATTGACGTTTGTAATATCCAAACTTCCTCCGGCATCAGACATGAGCAATGTATTTTGGCCGTTCGGGCCTACAAGCATGATGTCCACATCATCCGGGAAGGTGTGTGTGATGCCGGTAAGATCAACCGTCACCTTTGTGATCGTGCCGGTCAATCCAGATACCGCTATGTTCGAAGGATAGGGGCTGCCAGGCAGGTTGTCGTTGATCGTGATCGGTGCTGCATTTGTGAAGGGCACGATACAGATCAACGCCGTCGTGAACGAAAAGGCAGGTGAATTCTGCCCGGTCCCGCAAGTATTTATCCCGCGCACGCGCCAGAAGTACGACGTGATTGAACTAAGCTGGGCACCTGAATAGGTCGTCGCCGTCAGCCCGCTCGCCGTGTGAACGATGTTGCTAAAGGCTGCGTCGGTTGCGATCTCAAGTGTATAAGTCGCTGCTTGTGTCGAAGCAGTCCATATAAACGTCGGAGCTAGAGCCTGATTCGTCGCCCCATTCGCCGGTGCCGTCAATGTCACATTGCCCGGCGATGCAGTGGTTAATTTTAGAGTCACGTCCTGATTGAGCATGATCGTTCCCGACGTACCCTTGACGTTTATTGTGTAATTTCCCGCAACAGCAGCAGCGGTATTGCTGACTGTCATTGTCGAACTGCCGCCCGGCGTGACCGGATTCGGTGAAAACGTAACTGCCGTGCCTGCCGGATTTCCCGTGGCCGTCAGCGTGACCGGATCGGTAAAGCCTTGGATTGATGTGGTATTCACCGTGTAAACAGCAAATGCAGGGGTGCAGATGTCCCTAACCGGAGGAGTAACAGCCAACGTGAAACTGGGTGCCAGCGAACACGAGGGAAACTTGAAGGAACCGATACGAGTGCGCCAGTTAAATGTTCCGGTCGTCGCGTAATATTCCTGTGTGTACCAAAAAGTGCAGTCGTCCACCGGATCAATACTCAAGGCGCTGTAATCGCCCCAACGGTTTCCCGTCCCCGTTTGGCTGCCTGTGCCGTCAAATAAATGGGCTTCGCCCTGTGCCAATGTATTTACAGGATCGGTCGCCAAACGTCCGGCATAACGGATCTGGGGATTGATCGTCAAACTGGAAGCACTAAATCCAACAGCCATGTTACCGTTAGTATCCTGCGCGGCGCTGCCCATCCAGCGCCAATCGGTGTCAGGCTGATAAGTGCTCTCCTGAAACACCGTCTCTGTGCCGGATGTAACATTGCGAAGTTCGAACCAGCGAATGCCGGCAACACTGCTCGCACTGACGGTATAATTTCCTACGATGCGTTCCACGCCGCCAATGATTCGATAGGCCAACCGGTGCATGAGCCGGTCGCCGATCTCGTCAAGCAACGCGGCTCCGGCCAATTCGGGCACGCATGCCCGTGTCGTCGCGCAAAGCGACGTAAATCCGGCTGCGGCCGGACTTGTCCGAAGAGTATAAGTCGTATTTGCAGGAGTCGCGAAATCTGCATGAAAGAGATAGGTTTTGTAAGTTCCGCTTACACCGGGCCAAGCGACAAAAGGACAAGCTGTCCCGACAGGAGGCAATATCGAGCCGTCAAGATCGGCAGCAAGAGCATACGGTTCGGCGTTTCCGCCCGGCGTCAGGCCAGGGCTGACGAAAGTAGCCGGAAGGCCTGCCAGCATCGCAACGCGGTCAAAAGCAAATGCCTGTGTTCCAAGACGTGCAGTTCCGCCGGCATTGAAGACGTTATCGCTCATGTAATAACCATCCGGCCAAACACCGATGTGCGGATAATCGAAAAAGTTCGATCCGAGGTGAAAGCCATAACGGTTATATGGGCCTGTTGCATCGCTGGTAGTTGAGATAGCTATACATTCGTCAGTCGGAGGAGAACCGGCGAATTGGCTGATCAACCAACGGTCAGCTATTTGATCATAAAGAACGATCGGATCGCCGGACCCGGCGGAGCAAGGGGCACTAAATCCAGCCCAAAGCGAATCAATGCTCGAAGGTCCCAAAACAGACGCACCGGTATTCTTATTAAAAACCTGGTAGCCCTCATTTACCATTTGGACATATTGCGTCGCTCCAACCTCACCGTCTGTGTCAGGCGGCGCACAGTTACAGGCAACGCCGGGGAATCCTATTCCGTTAAAACTCAAAATAGGAGTCGGCATAGCATTCGGTGCCATAAACGACTGTATGATCGGGTCCGGGCTGTCGATGTGACTGTTAAATATCTCAGGGTTTTTGTTCGCCTCGCGCCCTTCATTATCGTCAGCTAAATGGGCCCTAATGGGCAATTGCAGCATGTCTCGAAGCGGCGGAGTGGTGTCGTTATAGTATGAACGGCCAACTATTATGTCTTGCTGCCTTCCCTTTACAATTGTATTTTGAACAGGCGCTGTCTTTTTAGATAAAGCTTCATCCGGCCGTCGGTTGACTGCCTTAACAGGCTTATCGCTGGTGGAAACTGCTCCCGGCGAAATTGCAGTTACCTCTGCATTCGCGGTCAAGCTTCGAACCCCGAGGAACTCTTTTACGGAGTTCATAAATGAAAAACCCGCTGCATTCGTGCCAGCGGCCATGAAGATCAACAGAATAGATCCGATCACAGTAAACAATGCGATACGGCCAAAGATACGACGCGACGACAGTTTGCTCTTCGACATGAAATGATTTCCTCCGAAAGTGTTTTTCGATACGCCTAAAGCACAAATCTGCTAATTTTGCAGGCTCTGCTCCAATGTGTAAAAACGCAAGATAATAGTAATTGGCAACTCGAATTATAAACCGAATCCTTCAATTGTCAAGGCAGACAACGTCTCTCTATAGCCCCATCAAGCTAAAGTCACTTTTGGGAAAGTGCCTGCTCAGAGCGGCAATTTTTTCTTTCTGCTGTGACGATAAACCAGTTTCGCCTCGTCCGGCAACGCCTTTGTTAAAACGGTTCTTATCGGTGTCGGACTCGGTTTCGCCAATTTGCTTTTGCACCTCTTCTCGCGGTGCTGAGATGCTGTAAAAATTAAGAACGTTTTCAACAGCAACAGGTTTGTCCATTATCATGTCCTCATAGGTCAGCCAAAATACTTCAAGCCGTTTGTCTCGCTCAGCCCGCTGCCATGACGCAACAAACTGGAAGTACCACGGAACAGCATATTCGATAAGAAGGTCGATCTGCTGCTCCTCATCAAACGCGAGAAAATCTTCGCGGTCAAAAAAAGTACTGAAGGTAAAACCCTGCCTGTAAAAATCCAACAAGCTAATAACTGTGTCAAAGATATTTCTCACAAGCACAACCGGCCTTATACCGAATGCCTGCATAAGTTGTATATTCGCCTCCGACGCTCGTGCGTGCTGCTGGGTAACTGTATCAATGTTGCCGAACTTGGCAAGCTGCGGCATGTCCAGTTCGTGTTCGTTTTGGAGTGCGGCATAGACCGAAAATAGGTCACGATAGCCGGTCACGCCAACCAAAACGTTTTTAAGAAATGTCGAACCGCTTTTTGGAGCGCAGGTAATAAAAATATGCCGGCCAAGATCGGACGATGCGTAATCAAGGGTGTAATCTCTCAACTGCGACCGCTTTTTTGTAAAAGCCAGTGCATTTGTCAGATCGACATAATACGAAGGACACGGTTGAATGGAGATAGCTTTTCGAAAACAAGCAAGAGATGCTTCATATTGCCTTTTTTCGTAAAAGGCCATGCCAAGCTGCCTGAAGACATCTGCAAAACCGCTCCGGAATTTAATATCTTTTGAAAGCGTACCGTTCAGCGTAAGTTCGAACACCTCAGGCAAATAACGGTTAACCGGAGTTACGTCTTCGAGTTCCAGTATCTGTTCAATGCGCTGCTTATAAGCCGTGAGCAAGTTGTGTTGGAGAATATCGTAAGTGGGTAAGGCAGCGTCGACCTTAGGCACAAGCTGTTTAAAGATGAGCAGCGCTCGGTCCTGGTGGCCGCTGTTCATACAGTCGATACCGCGATCGATCTCAATCTTCAAATGTTCGAGAAACTCCTGCTCGTGCGGTGCAGCCTTAAAATTGATTGACTGTTTCTTTGGCATATGAAAACCGGAAAAATTTATGCTCCGAATTCTACATTACAAGGCCAAGTTCTTTTAGATGATCTAAAATGATGCGGGCATTTTCCTCGGCTTGGTTACTTACTGTATCAAGAACTATCTCGGCTTTGTCTGGCGGTTCATACGGATCGTTAACGCCCGTAAAATATTTTATCTCGCCGCGGCGTGCTTTAGCGTATATTCCTTTTACGTCCCGCTCTTCACACACCGAAATTGGCGTATCGACAAATACTTCAATAAAACGGCTCGGCTCAAAGATGCGGCGAACTTCATTACGAGCGGCCTTATATGGACTGACCGCTGCACAAACCGTTATCCCGCCGTGCCTTACAACCTCGCCGGCGACAAAACCTATTCGCGAGATATTCGTGTCGCGGTCTTCTCTGCTAAAGCTCAACCCTTTTGACAGATGTGTGCGGACAACATCACCGTCGAGGAGTGTCACGTTTCTTCCGCACTCATTTAGAAGAACTGTTAATATCTCTGCAATCGTAGACTTGCCGGCCCCGCTCAGGCCGGTAAACCATATACATACTCCTTGTTTTTGTATAGGTGGAAACGTTTGTGTAAGTATGTCTGCTACTTCGGGACGGGCAAACCATTCAGGCAGTTTTTTGCCTTGCTTGAGAAATTCTTCACGCATTTTCGTTCCAGACAAAGAAAAATAGGATCGTGTTTTTTCTATCTTCGAAACTTCCTCGTATTTATCCTCGTCAGGCAGGTAGACCATTTCATCATATATCAGAGCTTTGACGCCCAGTTCTTCGCTGAATTGTAATGCCATTTCCTGAGCCGCCGTCGGCTCGTAAAATGGAGTACCATTCGAATCAATTCCCGGACTCGCATGATCGCGTCCAACGATAAAATGATTCGCTCCGTAATTACGCCTGATGAGCATATGCCAAACGGCCTCACGCTGGCCTGCCAGACGCATTGCTAAAGGAATAAGCGCAAGTAAAGAGCTTTCCTTATCGAAATAATTTTCGGTCAATGCCTTGTAGCTTCGAACACGCGTAAATGCATCGACATCGCCTTGCTTTGTCATACCAACTACAGGATGTAGTAGAAGAGTACCGTCGATGGACGACATCGCCCTCTCGCAAATTTCTTCGTGACCGCGGTGCAGCGGATTTCGAGTTTGAAAA
>JANMDA010000311.1:0-4258 GCA_031376085.1 Chloracidobacterium sp. | reverse complement strand
AGATCGTCTAATGCGGCAGTCAACGCTTTTTCAAGTCCGACTGCAAACTCAGGGCCGAGGTCTTCTTTCTTTGGCGTCACGACATTTGGAAGACGTGCGATGACATTAAGGTCAGGTTCGCCTGACAGATCGAACTCAGTTTTCATCTCTTTCATCGCTGCCAAAAACCCGGTGATCAGTGGACGATTTAGTTCGTAATTTACTTCTGTCGTCCGGTCGTATTGGATGTTTACGTCCACACGCCCACGCGACAGTCGGCCGCCTATCGTTCGTTTGATCATCGATTCGAGGTCCTGCAATTCACTCGAAACGCGCAAATTTATGTCGAGAAATCGATTGTTAACCGTTTTCAATTCAACCGCGATCGAGTAATTATTTTCGGCAACGGTGCCTCGGCCGAAGCCTGTCATTGATCTCATAAATTTCCCATTTCAACTTCTTCCTTATCTGCAAACTGTAGCTCATAAAGGAGCTTGTATGTCCCGCCATGTTCTAGCAGTTCGTCGTGTGTGCCCATTTCGACGATCTTGCCGCTTTTCATCACAACGATATTATCTGCTTTGCGAATTGTGGAAAGCCTGTGTGCGATGACGATAGACGTGCGATTTAGCATTAGATTTGCAAGCGCCTTTTGGACGAGCGTTTCGCTTTCGGTGTCGAGAGCTGATGTAGCCTCGTCGAGAATCAAAACCGGAGCATTCACCAAGACCGCTCTAGCGATGGCAATTCGCTGACGCTGACCGGCGGAAAGCAAGGTGCCGCGTTCGCCGACAATTGTATCGTATTGCTGCGGAAGTTGGCTGATAAATTCATCTGCGTATGCGATCTCAGCCGCTGCTTTCACCTTAGAAAAGGCGGCGTCAGGTCGTCCATAGGCGATATTTTGATAGATGGTGTCATTAAAAAGGACCGTTTCCTGAGTGACGAGAGCGAGCTGTTTTTTCAAGCTTAAAATTTTAGCATCGCGAATGTCTGTGCCGTCCCAGGTTATCCGCCCTTCGGTCGGATCGTATAACCGTTGGACAAGCTTGATCAAACTCGACTTGCCGCCGCCGCTTTCACCGACAAGGGCGACGACAGAGCCCTTTGGCACTTCAAGATCGATATTCTGCAAGATCTTTCTTTTGCTGTTCCGGTAGCTGAACGACACATTCTCGATGCGTATACTTTTCTGCAAAGGCTGCAATGCTATGGCATCAGATTTTTCCGGCAGCGTTTCATCGACGTCGAGGATGCCCCAAACGTCTCTCGCTGCGGAGAAAGCTTTGGTGATCTCGTTATGCTGACGCGATATTTTTCGCATCGGATCGTAGCTGCGAAACAAAAAGAAGAGAAATGTAAAAAACTGCGCCGGATCCATTCGCGACAAATTTATCTCGCGCAGACCGACGTAGATCAGAACAATTATCGCTACAACACCGAGAATTTCTATCGCAGGCGGCGACGTGGCGGCGATCTGAGCGCTGCGCAGATTTGCGCGTGCAATGGTGCTTGCAACAATCGAAAATCTTGTTTTCTCGCGGCCTTCGGCTGTGTAGGCTTTTACTATAGTTTGGTTCGAGAGAGTTTCCTGCGCCGTGTCATTGAGGTCTTTGTTGCCTCTTAAAGACTCGTCCGCGAGTTTACGAAGACGTTTGCTGAATCCGGCGGTCATGAAGCCAATGATCGGTGCAATAATGAGCGATCCGAGCGTCAGCCGCCAGTTGTAATAAGCCGCAGCCGAAATAAAGAAAACGAGCATGAAGGATTCGCGCAGCACGTCGCGCAAATTCGATGAGACCGCGAGCTCAATAGCTGCACAACTTACGACGAGACGCGAGACGAGAAAATTTGTCCGGTGTTTTTCAAAAAAAGTTGCCGACTGATTTAGCAGATGCTCGTAAAGTTCATTCCTAAGTTCGAGAACGGTTGATTGCCCGATCTTCGCCATCAGATATGATGAAAAATACTCGGCGATGCCCTTTAGGATCGTAAAACCGATAAGCAGTCCAGAGATCGCGATCCATGCCCGGAACCAATCGTCGCGTGGCACCAGACTGCTGAGATCGAATAATGTTTTCGATTTCATCCCTCCACTTGGCAGGAATTGGTTAAAGATCGGGACAAGCAAAGCTCCGGTAGCCGTTTCGAAAAGAGCACCGAGCACCATCGCGATCAGCGCAAAGACAAAAAGCAGCCAGTGGTGCCGGACATATTTTAGAAGACGCTTGAGATCGCTCATTACGGGTGCAAAAGTTTAGAATATACTCCTAACGGAACTTGTATGTCCAAGATCGTTATCTTGCAACTAACGAATAAATTATGGCATCTTTCTAAAAGCGCAGCCTTACGGAGTAATACATATATGAAAAATTTGCTTGCATTTAAGTTGATAGCTTTATTTGCGTTTGTCGCAGCAGTTCCTTTTGCGGCGACGGCACAGGTCGATGTCGCCCGGAAAACAACGGCGATCACATATCCTTTGGATGATACGGTCAACGTGCCGTTTCGCGGCACAACAAGATTTCCGCGAATGAAGGGTTTGGCCACAGTAAAGCGAACCACTCGCAGCGGGACACGCGTCGAACTTACGGTCGACAAAATGCCGCGTCCGTTCGAATTAGGGCCGGGCTATGCAACTTATGTCGTCTGGGCGATCTCGCCCGAAGGCCAGGTCGATAATCTCGGCGAGATAAAACGCAGCGGACTATTTTTCATTGACTCCAAGATCACAGTTACAACGCCTTTACAGACGTTCGCCTTAATAATAACAGCAGAACCGCACTTTCTCGTTACGCGTCCGAGCCAGCAGATAATGATGGAAAATCTTTATCCGACCACAACAACAGGCAAGCGTATCACGACAAGTCCATCGATCACATATTTTGGCAATTCGAGCGACTACTTTCGCGATCCGCGAACGCCTGAGATCGCCGAAACTGATTATGCAAAAACCCCGTCAGCGATCTTACAGGCGAAGCAGGCGATCGCACTCGCGCGTTTTGCCGGTGCGGAGCGCGATGCGGCACCGGAACTCGCCGAGGCCGATACGCTCTTTCAAAACGCAACCAACGCGTGGCTCGCCGGACGCGATTCGGACACGATCGATATAGCCGCACGCAAGTCGATCAGTGCCGCCGTAAAGGCCGAAACTACTGCTGCGGTCCACAAGGAAGCCCGCGAAAAACGTAACGAAAAAACTCGCTCAGACGCCGAGATACGCTTGGCGGAAAACAAATATGCCGATGCTCAGTCGGAGATCACAGACTTAAAGAGTGAGCTCGCCCGCGAGATGAGAAACCGCGAATTGGCTGAACGCGATGTTCAGAATTATGCAATTCAGGTCAAGGATCTGCGTGATGAGAACGGGCGGCTTCGTGAGGACAATGCAACGCTTCGTGTCGAATCAGAAAATGCCAAAGCCAAACTCGCCGCTGCCGAAGAGGAAAAAAAGACAATTCAGCAGAAGAGCGAGCGCGAAGTTAATGCCGCACGAGTTCGGGCAAGCGAAGGCGATCTTATCAATTCGCTCAAGGTGTTTGGGACCGTTTCAAAGACCACACGCGGCATTGTTTTGACGCTGCCGGAAAACCTTTGGACGACGACGCGCTCAGGAACATTGTCGATGCAGGCCGACGGCAAACTGGCGTCACTTGGCGAGATACTCGCGAATAACGCCGCTTACAATATTTTGGTTGAATCGCACACAGACGCTTCGGGCAATCACGATGTCATCCAAACTCTGACCGACAACCGTTCGCGAACAATCGCCGAAAAACTCTCTGCAATGGGCGTCGCCGAAACGCGGATGGACTACAAAGGCCTCGGCGCCAGCTTGCCCGTCGCCCCAAACACGACGGTCGCAAACCGTGCCAAGAATCGCCGCCTGCAGATCATCCTTACGCTAAATTCACAATAGGCAACAGCATTAGCTGTTTTAGATCAAAAGGCTTCGTCTCTACAGACGAGGCCTTTTCCTTGCCTCGCAAGACGGTTAATGTTATATTTCCGCCGAAATGGATTTACAGAAACATTTGGAAGAAAGCGGCTACACCAAAGCCTTTGAAGAGTTGACGGAGTTTAAGAGAGTTCGCGATGAACTGGCAGCCGGGTTATTGCTCGCGACGCCGGAAAAGGCGGTTGAGATGCAGCGCGATCTTGATGAATTGAACGAACGAATACCGGTGGGCGAGGCCGCGCTTGCTGACGAGTATGCCAAAGCCATTAAGTACGTCGATTTCCGCAACGATCTTGAATTTGATTTGGAACAGTGCGAGGA
>JANMDA010000309.1:0-8397 GCA_031376085.1 Chloracidobacterium sp. | reverse complement strand
GCACATATTGATTCGCCGCGACGCCGCCAAGTTGAGTCGCATTGGTCGCGGTTGTTGACGTCGCGGCATTGTCAGCCGACAAGCTCTTGACCGAATACGGCGCGCTCGTTACAGCCTGACGCGGCGTTAGTGGCGTAAATGCCCCGCCCATCTGCGGACGGACGTGTATCTCGAGAAAGCGGATTGAGCCGGGGAAATTCGCACCAAAATCGAGCTTTACGGAAAACACGCCGTTAGTCACGGTCACGCCGCTTATCGTAAGCGTCGATCCGATCTGATTCGGGCCCATGACAGCGTCAAACAGCAAAAACTCGAAATCATAATTGCCCGTAGCCGCAACTCCGCCGTTCCGCAGGCTGCCCTGATAAGTAAATTCCGTTGTTTGCGCCCTAACATTCAGTCCGGCAAATACACAAATAAAAAACGCGAACGAAGCAGACAGCAAACGAACGCGAATGGATTTTGAAACCGACGCGCAAAGCGATGCAGTGTATCGCAACATAAACAAATCTCCTTTTTTGATCCTCAGATAGTCCGCTGCTGCCGACATCTAACTTAGTAATCAATTCACGCCCGACAGAAAAACCTTGGTTGGGTCGCTGTCGAGAGCAAAGAAGATTGGTCTGGAAACGTAAATTTGCCAATAGCTTACTTCCAAAGCCCTTTTTTTGCAAGCAAATTTGAGCCTCGGCGGAGCTAGTACGTCATTTGCCCGTTAGCAGGAGTATACGCTCGACGTATTTGGCGATGATGTCGGCTTCGAGGTTTACGGGAGCGTTGGGTTTTAGGGATGAAAGGTTTGTCATTTCCCAGGTTTTTGGGATTATGGCGATGTCGAAATGGTCTTCGGCTAGCGCGGCGATGGTGAGGGAAATACCTTCGACGGTGACGGAGCCTTTGGGGACGAAATAGCGGGCGAGTTCGGGCGGGAAACCGATACGGACGGTCCAGAAATCGCCTTGAGAATCAGCCGAGATAAATGTGCCGCGTCCGTCGACGTGGCCCTGGACGATGTGGCCGCCGAGCCGCGTTACGGGTGTGACTGCTCGTTCGAGATTGACCGGCGAATCCGGTTTAAGATCTCCAAGCGTAGTGCGGTCGAGCGTTTCGGGTGAGACGTCTGCGGCGAATGAAGTTGGCGAAACATCGACTGCCGTCAGGCAAACTCCGTTGACCGCGATCGAATCACCGTTGGAAATATCTGAGACCACCAACGAAGCGTCAATCACAATACGAGAGCCATCGGCTTTCGTATCAACAGACGCTATCGTTCCAAGTTCCTCAATTAGTCCAGTAAACATTATTTCTACGATCCCTCTTCAAGCTGACGAACCGGTAACTCGGCTGGAACGACGAGCGACAATTTGCGTGTGTCTATCGAGATCGGTTCGCCTTCATCGACCTCGTTGTAAATACTGACGAATTTATGGCCGACGCGGACCTCTTCCGGTTTGTAGGACGAGCGCGTGTGGACGACGGCGGCGAAGGTTTCGTCGGTTGCGTTGAGCAGCACAATTATCTCGGCGTCGGTGCGCGTCACTTCTTCACGAGTGATGCCGTAGAGCGGCGAATCCGGCGTGATCGGATGAACTATCGTCCACGCGAGCGGCAGGAAAGAGACCTTGTCGCGTTCGAGTTCGAGTGCGTCGAATCGGCGAACTGTCTTTCCATGTTCTTCGACAAAGCGGGCGTATATCATCGTCGCCCTGACCTCGATCAGCTGATTGCTGCGTCCGTTGACAAGGCGAACCATTAAACCGGTGATGCCGCGATACGGGGCGACAACTGCAACCTCGCTGAAAATAACTTTCGCCGTCGGACGCGCAAAACGCGCAAAGACGAGGCCGGTGATCAAAGCGTTAGCCAGCAGGCTGTAATACGATTCGATGGTGACGAGCAGATTCGGAAATATGCCGGATGGGTGAATCGTTCCGTAACCGATCGTTGCGAACGTCTGCACACTAAAAAAGAAACCGCGGACAAAAATATTTGTCATTGGTTCCGAAGAAGTGTCGACTATCGCTCCGGCGCCATTAAACGCATACATCGCGCCAAACAATATGTTGCTCACGAAATAAAGCACCAGCACCAGAAACAGGAACATTCGCCACGACATTGCGAGCAGCGTGTGGTAAAGATTGAGCGATGTGAACAGCGACAGGCCGGTGCGGCGGACGTTGAAGGTGCCGTCTTGGTTCAGCAGGCGTTGACGGCTGCCGCGCGTGACAACCGAGCCGAAACCAAGATCGCGCTTTTCTTCTTCGGAAAGCTCGCCAACTTCGAGTGTGTTGTTAAGGATCTCTTCTGCCACGGTATTGATGATTATAGCGAGCGGCGGGCAGAAACGCGACTGTTAAGAAGCGTGCCGATTCTAGTGAGCACGCTCGTTCACACTCGCGTTTCCGCCCTTGAATGGTAATATTTAAAGTCAATATGGCCGACACAAAAGAGAAGCAAAGCGAACCACCTAAACTACGCCGCAAAGAGAACGGCGAAGTTGAGACAGGTTCGCTCGCCGATCTGCTCGAGTGGTTTTTGATGTACGACGAACGCACCGCGCGGATGCGTCATGCGAATACCGAAGAGCTATTTCAATGGAAGCAAATGGATGATGTCGAGCAGGGAATTTCGATATTTCCTTTTGAGAATGCCGAGGCGAGGTTTGCTGTCGGATCGTTTCAGGCCCTGGCCGAGAACAACACAGAACCGCTGTTAAAACTCTGGATCAGCGATTTGCTCTCGGCCTTGGATGAATCTCACAAAACGAAGACCGAGATCGCCGAATTGTATAATTTAGACGAAGACATCGAAGCGTTTTCGCTCAAGAAGGCGGAAAGGCTGACGACTAATGTCGAAAAACGTCTCTACCTGACAAGTTGCTGGCTCGAAGCTCTCTGCACCGCCGAAGCGAGATTTCTCGGTTGGGTTTATCAGGAAATATACGGCAGGCCTTTTGCATAATAAAGCCTTTGAAACCACAGATGGACACGGATGAACACAGATAAAAAATCAGAATGCTTATCTGTGTTCATCCGTGTCCATCTGTGGTTAAAATTTCTTTTCTTATCTGAGCGTCTGGCATTGCTTCATATCGCCGGACTGCATTCCTTTAGCGAAGTACTGCATTCGCTGTTGCGCCGATCCGTGAGTGAAGGAGTCGGGCACAACATATCCCTGCGTGCGTTTTTGGATCATATCGTCACCGACCGATGAGGCGGCACGGATCGCTTCTTCGGCATCGCCGGCTTCGACGCGGCCCTGTTTTGCGGCAAAATTTGCCCAGATGCCCGCATAGCAATCAGCTTGAAGCTCAAGTGCGACTGAGAGGCGATTGTTGTTCCCGGCACTCTGAACCTTGTCCATCATGCCAGTTAGATTTTGAATGTGATGGCCAAATTCGTGCGCGATCACATAAGCCTGTGCAAAGTCGCCGGGAGCTTTGAATTCACGCTTAAGCTCGTCAAAGAATGCGAAGTCGAGATAGAGTTTGCGGTCGCCGGGACAATAGAATGGGCCCGAAGCGGCGCTTGCATAGCCGCAGGCGGATTCGATCTGGTTGGTGAACAAAACCAGCTTTGGAGCCTGAAACTGGACGCGGGCCTGTGCGGGAAGTATCTGTTTCCAGGCGTCCTCAAGGTTGCCCATGATGGCCCGCGCAAATTGTGAGTTTTCGTCCTGAGTGACGGCCTTGTTTGCTGCCGGTCCGGGTGCGGGTACATCCGATTGCGTTTGTATTCCTTCGAATAATTGGCGCAGATCGATCTTGCCGCCGCTGCAAAGAAAGGCTGCCAGCGCAATAATTACGACACCTAAGCCGCCTCCGCCGAGCGCCATTCTTCCGCCGCTCATTCCCCTGCGATCTTCAATATTATCGCTCTGTCGCTGATCTCTCCAACGCATAATGTACTCCTTGCCAATCGAAAAATTGTTTGATGCAATTTTAACATGTCCAGTCGGAATTCAAACGTCGCGTGTTCCGCCCTTACTAACGTGCGGGCGTGGGCATGTGAATTTTCACCGCAAACTCTTGACAGATGCGGAGTTAGAGGATTATGATTCAGAGACGTTTTAGTTTAGGTATTCTCTCCACGTTTCCGATTCTTTAGGAGGAAATAATGATCAAACTGGATATTGTCAATGTGGTCGCCGACAGAACCGGCGTGCCAAAGCAGAAGGCTGAACAGGTGGTCGATTCGTTGTTTGAAGCGATGAAGGAGGCTCTTGCAGCCGGAAAGCGTATTGAACTGCGCGGTTTCGGCGTTTTTGTCGTCAAGCCGAGAAAGCGCGGCGTCGGCCGTAATCCGCGAACGGGCAAAGAGGTTCCGATTCCGGCTGGAAAGACGATAAGATTTAAGCCGGGCAAAGAGCTTTCTGCAAAAGCCGTAGGATAAGACCGCACATTTTTTAGTATCATTAAATTATCGATCGCAGAAACGTGAGGACACGCAGTTGTGGCCTCGAGCGAACTGCGGTCTTTTTATTAGCCTTCCGAAATGACGGACCCAGATTCGATCGAACAACCAATATATTACGGCCGGCCGGTGATGAGGCCGACAGTTGGTACATGGATCAGGCATCTACTACTGCTGGGTCTCACATTCTGCACGGCGACAATAGCAGGAACTTTGTTTCCGTTCGGTCGTGCCGATTATCTGCCTAAGGACGATCCGCAAACGTTTGGCGAGCTTGTTCAACTGCTTATCATGCTGCCGACGCGCTACGCGGCGATGATCGTCGATATTATCGGCAATCTTTTCACTCATACGTCGGAACTTATTTATGGCATTCAATTTTCTGTTTCGCTACTGTTCATTTTGATCTGCCACGAAATGGGGCATTACATCGCGTGCCGCATTTATAGGGTTGATGCGACGCTGCCATTCTTTTTGCCGACGCCGCCGATGATCGGGCCGGCGGGAACATTTGGCGCTTTTATCAAAATTCTTTCGCCGATGCCTTCCCGTCGCGCAGTATTCGACATCGGAGTCGCCGGGCCGATCGCCGGATTTATTGCACTGCTGCCGATAGCAGTAATCGGTCTTGTGACCATGCAAGTCGTAACGCCTGAACAGCTTGGCAATACCGAAGGAGCATTGACTTTTACCGATCCGGTGCTGATTCGGCTCTTTGCCATTGCGTTAGGTATCGATCTTAAATTTGGTATCGGGAATGCTTTTTATTTCGCGTCATGGGTCGGGCTTTTGGTGACGGCACTAAATCTAATTCCATCTGGCCAACTAGACGGCGGACATGCGGTTTATGCCGTATTTGGCGAAAAGGTGCATAAATGGACTGGACGAATTGCTTTTCCGGTGATGGCGACATTGTCGGTACTGGGATTGTATTTTTACGGCAGCCCGAGCGGCTTTCTGGTCGCGATAATCCTCGCGATCATGATGCGCATACGTCACCCGGCACCGTTCGATCAAACGCCGCTCGATACGAAACGCAAGGTCATCGCATTTTTAACATTGGTGATATTTGCGCTGTGCTTTGTGCCGTTTCCGATTCAAATCAACTAAGAATAATTGCCACAAAAGGCACAAAAAACGCATAAAAAGATTCTTTCTTATTTTTGCGTCTTTTGTGCCTTTTGTGGCAAATAATAATTAAGCAACCGTAGAGGGCAACAATCCCTTGATCTCCTTGACCATTTTCTCAACGTCTTCCTGGCCGTTGAGGGCGATCATGAAGAAATCGTAGCTTGTCTTAAAGCAGACCATTCCGTTGCCAAAGAACCAGACGCCTTCGAGCAGCGGGTGGCCGCCGATGATCGTGCCGATTGGGAAACCGGTGATGTTTTTTGGGTCGAAGATATTTGTCATCATCACCGCGCCGGACGCGAATGAAAATGCTCCGAGCAGCGGTGCGCCGATGCTGGTCGCGATGTCGCGTTCAAACTTAATGCGTTCGGCGTCGGCATCGCTTAGCTGGCCTTTTTCGATCAATTCCTCGCGGCGTTTAAGGTAGCCGTCAAAATTCTCGGCGAGTTTTTTGACCGACCATGTCGGGATCGCCGAATTGAGCAGCCAGTGCGAACTGATGCCAGTGAAAACCACCCCTAAGCCTGCTCCGAGGGCCATCGAAACGCCAGTCGTCGCGGCTTTGACCGGATCAGCCTGTGCCCAATCCGCAGCTTTCTTTGCCGACGTTATCGCCGAATCAAGCATCGATGCAAGGCTAGAACCAAACCCGACGATCTTTGATACATGCTTTGCACCGGTGCCGACAGTTTGGGCCGCGTCGTCGATAAATTCGCCCGCTTTGGCCGCAGCGTCTATAGCAACTTCGCCAGCCTTTGAACCGGCATCAACTGCAACGTCGCGAACCGGTTCACTTACGTTCCACGCAGTTTTAGCGGTGTCGGTTGCGGCGTTTACAACCCCTTCGGTGATCTTGACCGCCGATTTGCCTATTTCGCTCTTTTCAGCTTCTGTTTTGATGAACTCAGCGCTTTTTTGGGCAGTTTCCGCGACAACGCGGGCTCCGGTTTCAATCTTTTCTTTCAGGCCGAGCTGGGCGTCGATCTCATCAAACTTCTCAGTGGCTTTTTTCTGCCAGCGGTCAAATTTTTCTTTGTAATCGGTCATAACAAATTCTCTCAGAAAGAAGTCTCTTTATATGATACGTCACGAGTCAATCGTATGTTCGCTTTTACTGGGAACTTTGCTGCCTTTGCGTCTTTGCGTGAAACGGATTTGTCTCACACAAAGCCGCAAAGATCGCAAAGTAAAGCAAAAGAAGAAGTTCATTACACCATTGCGTCAATGCAGGTTGATTCAATAGAAATTTGATATGCTAAATTGTCATTATGCCAATCGTTAAATGCCCGCATTGCGGTAAGGAAACAGAATTTAGCGGCAACGAATTTCGTCCGTTTTGCTCAGAGCGGTGCAAGCTGCTCGATTTTGGGGCCTGGGCGGATGGAGAATACAACATACCGAGCGAAACTTCCGCCCTTACCGAAGAAGATATTGACGTTATCGAAAAAGCAATGGAGAACGAAAGATGAACGAAAGTATTTATATCGTTGCGGCTGTTGCTTTTTTTCTCGTCTTCGCCGCTGTTGCTTATGTTGCATTTCGACTGCTCCGAAAGACCGTGAAGATGGCATTTCGCATGGCGATCGTCGTGGTGATCCTCGTTATCGCTGTTGCCGGAAGTGTTTCGTTCTGGTGGCTCGGAAGCAGCGGCAAGTCGGCACATAGATCAAAGTCTGCACAAACCAAATAACCGACATCAATGGACGCATCTGTAAATGCAAAAACGCCAGGTTTTTGGAAACGATACACCAGCCTGCCGCGAAATGTGTTGGCGCTGAGTTTTGTATCTCTGCTTAATGACACTTCGAGCGAAATAATCTATCCGCTGCTTCCCGCATTTCTGGCGTTGAGCCTGGGAGCTTCGCCTTTTGCTATCGGCCTGATCGAAGGTTTTGCCGAATCGGTTGCAAGCCTTTTAAAGCTCGTGTCGGGTTATCTAAGCGACCGCCTGAACAAGCGCAAGTTGCCGGTTTTAGCCGGTTACTCGCTCGCGGCTATTACACGGCCTTTCCTTGCGTTTGCAACGAGCTGGCCGCAGGTGCTCATCGTCCGCGTTACAGATCGGGTCGGTAAGGGCATTCGCGGTGCGCCGCGCGATGCTCTGATCGCAGAAAGTGTTCCGGTCAGCGAACGTGGATTTGCATTCGGATTCAACCGCGCCGCCGATCACCTCGGTGCAGTTTTCGGCCCGGTCGCGGCGTTTATTCTTTTGTATATTTTTGCGGCTGACTCGCAGAATCCCACGCTCGGCGAATACCAAAGTGTCTTTTTATTCGCTTCAGTTCCGGTCGTCCTCGGCCTATTGGTCATAGTTTTTTTTGTAAAGGAAAAGGCAATTCCCAGAGCCGTCGATGCCGAGCCGCCAAACCTCTCGCTGCGTGGTTTTGACAACAATTTCAAACGATTTTTGTTCGTGATCGCTTTGTTTACGCTATCAAATTCGACCGACGCTTTTTTGCTTCTTCGAGCTGGGCAAGCGGGCATCTCGCCAGTAGTTTTACCGCTCTTGTGGATGACTTTGCATCTGAGCAAAGTCGTCAGTTCGCTTATTGGCGGCCATCTGTCGGACAAGATCGGGCGAAAGACGGTGATCATTACCGGTTGGGTGATCTATGCATTAGTTTACGCCGGATTTGCGTTCGTAACCGAGGCTTGGCAGACGTGGGCTTTGTTCATTATTTACGGAGCATATTTTGGCCTTACCGAAGGCGTCGAAAAAGCCTTCGTCGCCGACATGGTACCCGAAAATAAACGCGGCACAGCTTATGGCCTCTACAATCTGGCATTCGGCATCACGGTCTTTCCGGCGTCGCTGTTGTTCGGTTTGGTTTGGAACGAATTCGGAGCCTCGACC
>JANMDA010000035.1:0-30823 GCA_031376085.1 Chloracidobacterium sp. | reverse complement strand
ATCGCGGCCTGCTTTCTCATACTGTTCGACAGAATCACGCCGCTGCTTCACAAGCGTTTGCAGCGCTTTCATTATCTCGTCGTCGGTCAGATCGCCGCCTTTGTCAATCTGGCGGTTCATCAGGTTGGCCTTGACCATCCGCAGCACCGAAAGCTTGTCGGCATCCTTCGCCTTCATCGCTGCCGTCAGGTCGGCAATTATCGTGTCTTTTAAGCTCATAATTCTTGAGTCTAATGTCCTCGTGCGGAAGTCTCAAGTTGCCTTGTGGAAGAAGCCTTTTGGTTTCCGGCCTCTCGCCGTTTATTCTAATGTATGACGGCGATGCTTAAAGAAGCGAAAAACACCTTGCTGATCGTTCTCGGGATCATTTCAGCGGCCTTTGGGTTGAAAGGTTTTCTGCTTTCAAGTCACTTCATCGACGGAGGCGTTACCGGCATTTCGATGCTGCTTTCAAATGTGCTGGGCTACCCGCTCGCAATCCTTATATTGTTGATAAATCTACCGTTTATCGCTCTCGGTTACCGGCAGATCGGGACTAAATTCGCTGTTAAAAGCGCTCTTGCTATCACCGGCCTCGCGGTTTGTCTTTTCGTTGTGAGTTTTCCTGATGTAACACCCGATAAGCTTCTGACAGCAGTTTTTGGCGGCCTGTTTATCGGAGCCGGCATCGGCCTTGCGATCCGCGGAGGAGCGGTGCTTGACGGCACAGAGATCGCTGCTTTGCTTGTGAGCAGAAACAGTCATCTTCTGCGTGTCGGCGACGTTATTCTGATCCTGAATGTTTTTATCTTCCTCGCTGCGGCGTTCTTTTTGGGTGTTGAGTCGGCGATGTACTCGATCCTAACCTATGCTGCTGCTTCAAAGACGATCGATTTCCTGCTTCACGGCGTTGAAGAATACACCGCGATTACGATCATGTCGCCAAAGAGCGAAGAGATCAAGAAAGTCATTACAGGCAGACTGCGCCGCGGCGTGACCGTTTACAACGGACAAGGCGGCATGGGCAGCACCGGCATAACCGAATCGGATCAGGAGATACTCTATTGCGTAGTGACGCGGCTGGAGATCGGTGCCATTAAGTCAGTTGTAAAAGACATCGATCCGAATGCTTTTGTAACAACGCATTCTCTAAACGACGTCGAAGGCGGCCTCATCAAGAAACCTGTTTTGCATTAGCCGTCTATATGAAGATATCAATGGGCAATCGAAACCGAACCGACAGTTTTCTTGCCTGAGCCTTGCTGATCTCGCGTTTGCCGTTGAGCACTTGCGAAACGACGCCTTGTGAACCAAAAACATCAACCATATCAGTTTGTTTCAACTGATGATCCTCCATGAGGGAACGAAGGATTCTTGCCGGTTCAATAGACTCACCCATTGGATATGCCTTTTCTTCGAAATCTTCAATGAGCGTCACAAGCAGGTTAAGCAACCTCGTCTCCTCGGGAGAGCGGTTTGCTCCTTTTCTCAATAACGCACCTGCAAATTCTACGGCCTTATCGTTTTCTTCTTCCGTTTGTATGACGCCAGGCAAATAGTCGACCAGCAGGCTAGCGTATTTGTGCGGGTCGTAATTGGTAGTCATATTTTCTCCTTACGAGATCTAACAGTCATCTTTCCACCGTTCTCTGTCGTATTCGGCATGAGTAAGGACGAACTTATCCACATCGTCTGAACGTCAAAGTCCAGATGAACTATGACGCGATATTTGTTGCCACCGACATTGAACACAATACAATCTCCTACATTATCAGCGCTCGGAAACGTCTGCCGTAATTCGGCCATGTTGCGTGGACTAAACCGTTTGATCTTTGCATAAAACTCATCGAAAGCCTGTCCCGATTCGGGATGCTTTTCCGCAAACGTACGAAATGCCTTTCGGCTGATTATCCGCATTTATTTTTCCTCACTGAGAGGACGACACGTTAGCCATACCGTCCGTTTCTATTTGTTTCTGCTAAATTGCTTTTCATTTTTTCTCTCCAGTGTTTTTTTGTGAACCAGTCCGCAATGCATTCTTCGTCACGAATTTAGAATATTGCAAAACGCAATAGCTGTCAAGTGATATATTTCATTTTGCAATATTTTGAATGTTTCAGTGTGTTTCATGCGTGTGATGTGAAGCGAAACACTCAAAATGGACAGTGGATAATGGATAATGGACAATGTTTAAGATATTTTCGTTATGAAATTACGCTGGCGATTTGGGATCATTGCAGGGCTGTTTTTGGCGGTGTTTTCGCTGTATCCGCAGTTTAAGCTGATCTACAACCGCGGAAGCGAATGGAACGGGAATTACGCCTACAATGACATTGACGAAGTCGCTTATGCATCTTATCTCAAGGCTTTGATAGATGGGCGGCCGCGTAAGAACGACCCTTATACCGGCCGAGACGATTCGCCCGAGACGCCGCAGCAGGAATCGTTGTTTTCTATTCAATTTGCCGCGCCTTATTCGATCGCGATCCCTGCACGCATTTTGGGAGTTAGTGCTCCGTGGGCGATGACGATCTCGGGTGCGATTGCGGCGTTTTTGACGGCGCTGGCGATATTTTGGCTGATCGGGATGATAACGGGCGATTCGTTGTATGCGATGGCAGGCAGCCTTGTCGTTTTGTGCGGCGGTGCGCTCTTTGCGGGCGAAGGTGCCATCGGCGAGATTCTTGGAACGAGTTATTCTTATCCTTATTTTCCTGGCTTTCGGCGATACGTTCCGGCGATGGCCTTTCCGGCGTTTTTCGCGTTGGTCGGATTGGTTTGGAAGATAGTTAACCGCGAAACACGCGAAACACACGAAATAAATCCGCAATTCGCAATTCGCAATCCGCAATCAAAAGTCTCCTCTTCTCCTTTTCTCCTCATCTCCTTGTCTTCCATCGCTTTCGGTTACGCAGCATTCTCGTATTTTTATGTGTGGACTACGGCTGTGGCGTGGCTTGGGTGTTTGGGATTGTGCTGGCTGGCGGTGCGGCCAGACGGTTTTGTAAAGGAGATAAAAACTCTCGCGGCTCTCGGCGTGGGTTGTGTGATCTTTCTCATTCCTTATGCTTATCTGCTTGCAAATCGCTCGCGTTCGATGGACGAAGTGCAGATACTTGTCCGCACGCACGCTACAGATTTGTTACGCACGCCGGAACTTATCAGCTTTGGTGTTCTGGCCGTGATCGGTATCTGCATTTTATTGAAAATACTTGTATTAAAAGATCGCAGGACGCTGTTTGCGGCGTCGCTTGCTCTCACGCAGATCGTTGTGTTTAACCAACAAGTCATCACCGGACAGGAATTGCAGCCGATACACTACCAGGTTTTTATAGGCAATTATGTCGCCGGTTTATCTGTGATCGTGACCATTGCACTGATCTGGCGAAGCTTTGAAGGGAGAGAAAAGCTGGCCTGGCGGATTGTTGTTGCGTCTTTTGCGGTTGTTGCTGTGTTTTGGGGCTTTGTCGAATGCCATTACACTGTTCGCATTCTTGATGATGTGAACGTGGCTCGCGACGAGGCCTTTCCGGTCGCTCGCCGCCTTGCCGAGATCGGCAAAAATGATCCAAACGCTCATAAAAAAATCGTCCTTCACCTTGGCCTTGCCGAGGCGGACGACTTGCCCACCATTGCTCCGCAATCGCTTTTGTGGGCGAGGCATCAACATATTTTTTCAGGGCTGACATCATGGCAGGAAAATAAGGAACGCTATTATCAACTGCTTTATTATCAAAGCGTCAGCGGACATCAGATCGCCGAAGGCATAAAACGCGGCGGTGATTTTGTGTCGATGATCGCCCTGTTCGGTTGGGGCAGGCACACCGACCGTCTGAACTCAGCTTACAAGCCGTTGACTTTTGGTGAGATCGATGAAGAAGCCCGAATATTCGATGAATATTGCAGGAATTTTGACGCAAAGAGCCCGGCGGCCGTGCGTCTCGATTATTTGATTGCACCGGCTGATCCCCAACAGCACTTCGAGATTATTGACAAATGGTATGAACGCGATGCGGGCGAAGTGTTTGGGAAGTATGTTCTTTACAGGCTAAAACTGCGATAAAAGGCAAAAAAAGACCGCCCAAAAGGACGGTCGAGGTTTGTATTACTTGTAAATATTAATGCTATTTTAAGCGGCCAAAAGGTCGTTTGAAGTTTCGGCAAACACACGTCTGCCGTTAAGGGCGTCGTCGATAATTTCTCTAACTGCCGAAGCATCTGGGTTTACATCCATACGAGCACATGCCCGCAGGTGTCTAATAATGCCCTCCGCTGCGATTTCTACAGCGTCACCCGACAGTTTAGAAAAACGGCGTGCCTGAATATGGTCGATTTGCAGGACTCTGTCCTGCAGCGTCATTGGTCTAGCTGCTGCCACTTTTTTCTTCTCCTATGTTTCAAATTTATCTGCCATCAAGGGCAGGAATGGTACATCCAAGAATCGCACGAAACAAAATGCGGTTCACCAAAAATAAGTTAAAAAGCTCCAGCTACCATTTTGCTGAATGTATTTGTTGCCTTTGCTTCAACTGTAACAAAATGGTAACAAAAAAATAGCCGCTTGTCACGACTTTTTTTTGAGTTTGTGATTTTTTTCTCAAAATGGTGTTTTACAATGTAAAAACCGGCAAACCACAAGATTTGCCGGTCGATCAAAAAACTATCGCAAAATCAAGTATAGCTTACGCAACAGCGTCTTTCATCGCTTTACCGATGCTGAACTTGACAGTGGTTTTGGCTGGGATCTTGATCACAGCACCGGTTGCCGGGTTGCGGCCGTCGCGGGCCTTGCGATGGGTCTTTTTCAATTTGCCGAATCCGGGAACGGTGAATTCACCGTTCTTTTTCACTTCGCTTGTCGCCATCTCTGAAAGAGCGTCAAACAAAGACTTAACCTCTGTTTTCTTTAAACTACACGCATCCGCCAGCGCTCCGATAATTTCCGTTTGTGTCATACGAGCCATAATTTATCTAACCTCCAATTTGGTTGTGTATTAATTTTCTCAGTCAGTTATTTTGCCGGCAAATAACGCGATGGCAAAAGGGGGAAAACACCAGCCGTTAATAATGACTGGTCGGGGCGGCAAGATTCGAACTTGCGGCCTCACGGTCCCAAACCGTGCGCACTACCAGGCTGTGCTACGCCCCGTTGTTTCAATATCAAGAAACGATTCCAAGTGTCGAATTCTATGCGCAAGAAGCGCCGACGTCAAGTCAAACCGCAATAAAATCGCGTAAAAACGGGATTATTTGCTCAAAAGCTCTGAAGCGGTGGCTGATTTTCCGCTTTATGTCCTCTGAAAGCTCACCAAACGTGTTTTCATAACCATCGGGAATAAAGAGCGGATCGTAGCCAAAACCATTCGTTCCGCGAGGGTTTTGAGCGATCGTGCCGCTGCAAATACCTTCGGCGGAATAGACTATTTCGCCGACAGAATTTGCTATTGAGATCGAGCTAACAAATCTCGCACGCCGCTCCAGATCACCGGTCTTATCCAGTTCGCCGAGCAGCATTAACATCTTTTTATCAAATCCCATTTCCGCTCCGCCATACCTCGCCGACAGAACGCCCGGCCGGTTATCTAGTGCCTCGACCTCGAGTCCCGAATCGTCGGCAAGCGTTGGCAGATGAGCAAGCTGTGCGTAGCCGCTTGCCTTGAGCTCGGCGTTCGCGGCAAATGTCGAACCGGTTTCCTCGATCTCATCGAAACTGCCGATGTCGCTCAGGCTTAAAAGCTTGACCGGCATATCTGCCATTAAGCTGTTCAACTCGTTCAACTTACCTACATTTCCTGTTGCAATCAGCAGTTTTAATCTCTCGCCCGACATTGAATCGAGTATCTCATACGGACAGCAGATCGGTAATTGTCCCAACTGTCACGTTGTCCCACTACTTTTTTTCGCAAAATCGTGTCCCAACTGTCCCACGTGCCTGTGGGACAGGCTAAATGCGACAAATACTAAGGTTGTGGTCGCATTTTGACCGTGTCCCGCGATTTTTGGAAAAAAAGTTTTGTAAACCTATTTCAAGACGAAGCACGCACCATATTTTCAAAGATCCTAAATCGCCATACAGCAATTCCCGCATCACCGTAGCAAATTCTTGCGGGAATTGAAATACCAACTTTCCCGATATGACGCAACTTTCTCGATTCGACGTAATTTTCCGGGTTGTTGCACTGACCTATCGGGCTTTGCCCTATTGCAGTGCGGTCAGGCAAGTCTGACCGGTTTTCCGTTGACATACCAGCAAAAAGGCATATAATTCTCGGCAAAGCAGTAAAATAATTCACGTTCGAGTAGGGGTTTACATTATTATGCCTGATTTTCGACGCTCCTTGAATTTCGCAGTTTGCCGTAAAGGACTATTTGCTTTATTGGTCATGGCTGTTTCGACGGCCTTTGCAGTCACTGTCTCGTTAGCGGTTTTGCCTTTAGTCAATCGAACGTGGGATAGCGACGGTATGATAAAAAAACGGTCTGAGGCTGCAAACAGGATAGCAGTTCCGTGCGGCACGGGCGGCATGATTGAAGTTGGAGGGACGGGCGGATCGGGCACGCAGCCAACTGGTTATGCCACACTTAGCAGTGCATTTGGTGCGATCAATACCGGTGTCCACACAGGAAGTATCGTTATTGACGTTTGCGGCGACACAACGGAGCCGACCGTCGCAGGTACGCCGTCGGCAATTTTGAATAGGAGCGGCTTGGGATCATCCTCTTACTCGATAATCACATTGTCGCCCGTCGGCGGAGCTCGAACCATTTCAGGCGCCGCAACAGCCGGCCAGCCACTGATCGACCTGAGGGGCGCGGATAATGTGACTATTGACGGATTGAACTCCGGCGGAAACAGTTTGACGATAGCCAATACGACAGTCTCGCCCACCGCTGGGACTTCTACGATCAGGTTTATAGACGGTGCCACGAACAACACGGTCACAAATTCAAATCTACTCGGATCCGGAGCATCTGCGGTTGCTTCAAACGGTGCGGTTGTTTTCTTTTCCACTGACGCTGTGACGGCGAACGGCAACGACACCAACACGATCTCCAATAACGACATTGGACCAGCGGGTGGAAACCTCCCGACGAAGGGCATTCTTTGCTTTGGTTCGACAGCGACAACGGCTATCGGCAACAGTGGGATAGCGATTAATAACAACAATATCTTCGACTATTTTGGAGCGGCGACCACGAGCGCGGGAGTTGCAGTCAATGGCGGTTGTAATGGCGATTCGGTTACTAATAACCGCTTTTATCAGACTGGAACACGAGCATGGACGGCCGGGACTCAGCATTACGCGATTTTTATGAACAGTGCTACAACAATCAGCGGTGTTCAAAACATGACGATCACGGGTAATACCATAGGATACGCGTCAAACACCCAGACAGGCACATATGATCTGACGGGATCAACCGGCATGTTCAGGCCTATTCAGTTCAACGGCATAACCGGCGGCACTGTGTCTAACATTAATAGCAATACGATAACCTCAATCGGCATGACTGGGGTTACGTCGAGCGGAACAACTACCAGTGCACCGTTCATAGGTATTTATGTTGACAACGGTGTGGTGACAACTAATACAAACACAATAGGAAGTGATGTGGTTACGGGGTCAATCAGCTATTCATCCGGTTCGGTAAGCCCGTCTGATGTGTGTGGCTTGTTCAATTCGAGCACCGATGCGTGGACGGCGAGCGGCAATAATATTGGCGGAATCACGGCTTCAAACACGAGCACCGGTGCTGCCAATATTTACGGAATCAGGGTGAATAATTCGGGCACAGGAATAACCTCTTCGATTTTGAATAATAATGTTGGCGGAACCGTTGCAGATTCACTGCAAAGCACAGCAGCCGCTGCAACGGCTGGAACCCAGGTGGCCGGAATCTTTGTTTCGTCATCGATTGCAACGATTGCCGGAAATACAATTCGTAATTTGACCGCGCCAGGTGGAACCGGAACGACTTCGGTGGCCTCCGTGGTCGGTATTGCTTTTGTCAGCGCTATTCCCGTTCAGACGGTAAGTCAGAATACGATCTTCAATCTGTCGAACACGAACGCGTCAACTGCAACCGTTGTAACCGGTATTCAATTCACAGGCGGGACAGGCAACATCGTCGAGCGAAACCTGATCCACAGCCTTACGTCTGCGACCAGTAGCGCGACTGCCGAAATTAACGGCATTCGCGTAGCGGGTGGAACGACGACTTACCGCAACAATATGATCGCCATCGGCTCGGGCACGGCCAATGCGCCGGGTGCAGTAACGGTGACAAACACTTCAACGGCGGCGATCAACGGCATCCTCGAACCGGCAGGCACGGACAGTTTTTTCCATAACAGCGTTTATGTAAGCGGAACCGCGACGGCGGGAGCGGGAGCTTCGTTTGCGTTCAATAGTACGGTAACGTCAAACGTCAGGTCGTTTAGAAATAACATCTTCCAAAATGGAAGGACAAACCTCGGCGCGACCGGCAAACATTATGCGATCAAGATCAACGGAACGGCGGCAAACCCTGCTGGCCTGACTATCAATAACAACATCTATTTCGCAAATGGATCCTCGGGCGCCGTATTTGGATTTTTCAAGTCTCTCGACATGGCAAATCTCGCGGCTTGGAAAACAAATGTCGGCCAGGATGCTGGCAGTTTTGAGTCTGACCCAAAATATTACGATCCAAACAATCCAACGCCCAATCTGCATCTGTATCCGGGAACTGCGACGGCCGCCGAAGGGCATGGCATTGATGTCGGCGTTGTAAATGACTTCGACGGCGAAACACGAAGTGGCCTGTCGCCCGTGGATATTGGCGCTGATGCGGGAAACTTAACGATTGGGGACTGTCATTTAGTTTTTGAGACTGACTTCGAGAGCCCCGTTCTGCCGACTGAATTTTCGGGCGCTGGTCAGCGTGAAGGGGTACAGGGCTATTCGGGCTTGGGAGTACCTCAAAATAGATTTGGCGGGAGCTTTTTAAGGAATTCGGACAATTCGATTCCGGTGCAGACGCCGGTGACGCTGATGTTGGCCAACCTCCCAGCGCATACAGCGATTAACCTAAGTTTTTTGCTGGCGATCATCGACTCTTGGGACGGTGACGATTACCCTTGCTGCGGTCCGGATCGTCTAAACATCCGCGTGGATGGTAATATCATGCCTTACTTCTCCGAGACTTTCGATAATCCCCAAGGCGGCACCCAATCCTATGTACCTCCACCGAATGTAGAACTGCGCCGCCGTGTCGGTCTTGGCTTTAATGGATTCTGGGATGATTCGGCCTACAACATGGAACGGGATACTGCAAGATTTACCAATATCGCCCACCAAGGATCTACGCTTACCATCGAATGGTTCGCTTCCGGCGTTAATTGGGGGGGCCTTGATGATGAATCTTGGGCGATCGATAATGTGAAAGTATCGCTGGTAAACAACTGCGTGTCGTCAACACCAACGAATACGGCGACGAACACGCCGTCATTTTCGCCGACTAATACTGCGGTGAATACGGCAACTCCGACATTCACACCGACTAATACCTCTACAAACACGGCAACTCCAACAAATACGACAACGGCGACGGCGACCAGCACGCCGACGGCAACTGCGACCAGCACACCGGCCGGAGCAACGATCGCGGGAACCGTTACATATGGAAACGCGATTCCGGCAGCTACGCGTTTTGTTTCAAACGTGCTGATAAGCGGTGCCGGGACACTTCCGCTTTCAGTTTTTACGGGTGGGATCGGGCCGACCGAGGGACAGTATTTGTTGTTAGGATTTGGAACGGGTGCTTATACGGTAACGCCTACCAAGACGGGCGGAGTAAACGGCGCGATAAGTTCCTTTGATGCGGCGAGGATTGCTCTGCACGTCGCCGGGCCACCGAATCCGCAATTGACCGGTAATCAGTTGGTCGTTGCCGACGTTAGCGGAAATGGCATTGTTTCTTCGTTCGATGCCGGACAGATCGCAAAATTTGTCGCCGGGCCACCATATATCGCACCGGGAATCGGAACTACAGGCACATGGAAATTTGTCCCGGCAAGCAGAAATTATTCGTCGGTCACGATCAGTGTTGCTGGCGAGGATTACTCAGCGCTTCTGATGGGCGAAGTTTCGGGCAATTGGACGAATACAGGCGCGAGGCCGGCGGGCAGCGGTGAGCAAAAGTGCGGAGGCCCGACCGTGAGGGAGGGCTTAACACTCGACGTTGAATGTAAAGCCCTTACTAACGTGCGGGCCTCTGCAACATTTGGCCCCTCACGCGGCATTGACGTTGAATTGCCGCAATTGGCAATACCGGTTGAAAAAAGGATCGTTGTTCCGGTGAATATTCAGGGCGTAGCGGATAAGGGTGTGATCTCTTATGAGTTTAACCTTAGATATGATCCTTCGGTAATACAGCCTTTAGATGATGCGGTTGATCTGAAAGATTCTGTTAGTCGCGGGCTTTCAGTTGTGACGAACGCGATGGAACGGGGACTTTTGAGAGTCGTCGTTTACGGTGCTTTACCAATAAATGAGAACGGCCTGCTTTTGAATTTGAGGTTTGCGGCGGTCGGTGCGGTTGGTGCGATTTCGCCGATTACGTTTGAAAGGATAATGTTTAACGAGGGCGACTCGAGGGTGATAACGACAAGCGGACAGATTGAACTGTTTTAGACACGCAGAAGATGCCAACGTCGGGTCGGTACATTCAATGTTGAGTGTACCGCCCTTACTGATGTGCGGGCTTGTGCATGAGCTGAGCGACATTTTTGTTGCCAAGACCTCTGTAAGACGGGTATAATTAATTTGCGGTGAAAACCGTGCCTTACCACCAAGCGCTTACCATATTTTTGAGAGGAAATTCCCGAATTGTCAGTAGTGATCGATAATCCTGCCAACGTGCTAGTTGATGACCAAACAGTCAAAGCAGAGGTGCGCCGCGAAAAAACGGTCTCGCCGGAGCGCGGCAATACAGAAACCGCAGTCGAATTGGGTATCTGGTTTTCGGGGCTTGAGAGTTTTTTGAGCGTCGGCCACTACACTTTTCGTGTGCGTGATGCCGCGAGGCCGACAGTCGATTTCACTATCGAATCGCGTCTTACTCAATCGACGCTCATGCGGTGCATGAAATTGAATGCACGGCTGTTGGTCGAGCAGCGAGACGACAGCGTTCGATCTCACGACCTGACGATCGATGAACTTAACGAACTGGCGTCGGCGCTTCGCGATTCGATACAGATCGGGCAGTGCATACTTCGCGCCGAGCCGATTGGCATCGGTGAATGGAAAGCGTGGTGTAATTTGCTTTCCGAAAAATTTGGCCGCCTTAACGCGTTTCATAAATTGATCCGCCACGCCGAAGCGCAGGGCGAGCAGTTTTTGCCGGAGCCGTTAAAGAGTTTTGCGGCAAACGAAAAAGCGAAGTCTACAGAAGATGCAGAACTTGCCCTGATCCTGCCGAGGTTTGCAAAAATTTTAAGGTGGCTGAGTGTCGTCGGGAAAATGCTTCAGGCGGACGAGCCGCTCAAGCCGGCACTGTTAGTATTTTCGAGGGTCAATGAGCAAGTTGCCGATCTAATAAGTTATACAAACAACCGCCTGTCGCGGTTTCCGAATGAAGAGGCCGAGCTTTTTGCGTCGCTCGATGCTGCATCTTATACGGCTTCGATAGAACTCAAAAAAGTTTATGCGCAGGAGTTGGCCGGACTCGCCGATCTGCGGCCGCCGCCGACGATCTGTGCGGGAATGGAAACGGCCTATGCGATGCTGAATGAAAGCTTTCAGCAGACGCTGGCCGGACTTGCACGCCTCATTGATCCGTCGGTTGATGTCGCGGTGCTGTTTCCCAGCTATCGTATAAATTTTGAAAGATCGCTTAGCCTGCGTAGTGAACTTTGGAAACTCGTTCGCCTAACACAAACGGCAGAACAGGAGCCGGAGCAGAAGGAAGTGGATGCACTGAACCGCAGCTTGCGAGAATTTATGAACGGCACCGTGCGTTTCTTATTCTACAAAGACACAGAAACATTCGAGCGGTTCGTCGAAGAAATTTTGGTTACAAAACAAAAGAAAGACCTTGTGCCGATCCTGCACCGCTTCGGAGCATATCTCGAAACTTTATTTGGCCAGGTTAGTATGCGCGCGGTGCTTGAGAAGCATCCGTTCGAGGCATAGAATTAGCCACAAAAGGCTCAAAAAGCACAAAGAAAATCAAATAGGCGTCTCTATTGTGAGCGAAGAGTTGCCAGCGGTTTTTTGAATAACACGTCAAAGCTTGCGGCGACGCCTACTATCGTTACGAGCAAGGTGGTTACTGCGATCCCGGTTACTGCCAGCATCGCGTCGAATTGCCATTCGACCTCCATCAGATATCGGCAGACAATATACGAAAGGCCTACCGCGAACACAGTTGCAATAATTCCTGCCAGCAAGCCTAAAAGCCCATATTCCGCAAACAGAATTGTCGTCAGCGTTCGGCGGTTCGCTCCGAGAGTTTTGAGCACCGCGTTTTCGTAAATGCGCTGAGATTTTGTCAGCGCCACCGAGCCGATCAAAATCAAAATTCCGGTCAACAGGACAAAGCTGCCGACGAACGAGATCGCGAGCACGAAATTGTTAATAAGCTTTTCAACGGCGGCGACAATGTCGGCCACATCAAAGATCTGCACGTTTGGGAATTTGTCGAGCACTTCGTGTTGGAGTTTTTGACGCATCGTCGTCGGCACATGTTTTACGATGGTCGCGGCAAATGTCTGCGGCGCTTTTTCAAGCGTGCCGGGCCGAAATACGAAAACGAATGCTGTCCTCGCGTTCCTGACATCTATTTTGCGTATGTTTGCTACACGGACAGTTATCTTTCGTCCGGAAATATCAAACGTCATTGAATCTCCTGCGTTCACCTTTAGTGTCCCGGCCATATTTTCCTCGACCGAAACTTCGGGTGTGTCAACAGGCTTCGTTGTCGTCCACCAATCGCCTGAAACGATCGATTCGTTCTCCTCGAGTTTGTCGCGATAGGTCAGCGCAAATTCGCGTCCGATCTGGCCCTGCTGCTGGCGAATTTCCCGCTGCTGATAGTCGACGGGGTTGCCGTTTACAAAGGCGATGCGGGCACGCACGGTCGGAACCACTTCAGGCTTTTCGCCAAGCTTTTCTGCGATGATACCGACAACGTTGTCGATCTGGCTTTTTTGAATGTCGACAAAGATCATGCTCGGCAGTTTACCGTTTCGAGTAAAATCGAACTCCCGCACGAGATTTACCTGAATGGCTTGGACCGCCAAAACGACAAAGGCCCCAAGGCCGACTGCGAGCAATATAATTCGTGTTTGATTGCCCGGCCGATACATTGAGTTCACGGCCTGACGCATTGAAAACGAGCCCACACTCTTAGTTCTTTTCAATATCCAGATCAGCACTGCGGCCGCAAGATAAAGTATCAAACCCGTTGCGGCCAGGCCGCCGAGAAAGAATGCACCGACCTTGACCGAGCCGGCTTGCCAGACGGCAACCGCGAGCAATACCGCGAGCGATACGGCGCCGATCGCCCATCTTGTCCAGTCGAGTTTTGATAAATTGACATTGTTTTCATCACGGAGCAGCAGTCGCGGCTTGATCGATCTGATCTGCATCAGCGGCAGCGCCGAAAAGAGGAGCGAGATCAGCACGCCGAGGATAATTCCTTGCCACGCGGCGGGGAGATTTATCGCATAACTCATCTTTGCCGGCAACGCATCGATAAATCGCCACCGTGCCAACCACAATCCGCACTGCGCGAGAAACACACCAAACAAGCTTCCGACGGAGCCGAGAATGAGAATTTGAAGCAGATAAACCGTGATGATCTTTCGGCCGCTGCCGCCCAGGCATTTGAGAACGGCGATGGTTTTCCTTTTTTGTTCGATGAACGCACGAGCGACATTCCATACACCGACACCGCCAAGAACGAGGATCAGTAGACCGGTGAGCGAAAGATAATTTTCCAGGCGCGAAAACTGATCGCTCAAATTTTCCTGCTGTTCGCGGTATGAATTTATCTGCACGGTCGTTCCTTTTAACGCGTCGCGAAGCTGGCTGACAAGCTCGGTTGGATTGTCAGACGTGCGATAAAGTATTCGCCGCCGAACGCGGGAGTTTTTAGTGACGCCTGCTGTTTCGAATGCTTTTTTTTCAACAAAGACACGCGGGCCGAGGCGAAAGCCGCTTGATCCGCCGGGCTCTTCGTCGATCGTCGCCCGTATCTGAAATTCGCCTTCGCCAATGCGGAGTTTGTCGCCGATATTGACGTTCAATTCTTCGAGAAGGCCTTTGGCGATCACTGTTCCGTTGTTTTCGAGCAGCTTGTAATCGAACGGCTCGCCAGAGGAAATCGTGAATGAGCCAACCAACGGAAACGACGGCTCGATGCCTTTTAGTTCGACAAATTCAACGCTTTCGTTAGACGGATCAGCGGAACGCCCCATCACTGCCGCCGAGATCGTTTCGTTACGAGCTTCGACAACAGGGAAGCGGGCGATCACGCCTTCGATGGTCGATATATCGGTAGGCGAAAAAATGTTTGTCGATGTCACCTCGACATCGGCGGTCATCAACGCCCGAGCGTCATTACCTACGACTTTTGTAAGATTTTGTATCAACGACCTCAACGCGACGATAGAACCCACGCCCAACGCGATGCAGAGAAAGAAAAACAAGAGCCGCCGCCATGAAGAGCGGATCTCGCGTCGGGTTAAGTTGAAAATAAACCTCATAAATTTTTCGCCACAAAAAGCACAAAGAACACAAAAAAGAAAACTCCTACTTTGTGCATTTTGTGGCTATTTTGTCTCATCTCTTGAAACGCGGCCGTCTGTGAGAATAATTTGTCGTTGTGCCTGGCCGGCCAGCATCGCGTCGTGTGTTACAAGGATCAATGTCACATCGTTTTGCCTGTGGAGGTTCTTCATCAGCTCGAAAATATGCTGGCCGTTCTTTGAATCGAGATTGCCGGTTGGCTCGTCGGCGAGAAGTATTTTAGGGCAGTTGGCGAAAGCTCGTGCAATAGCTACTCGCTGCTGTTCGCCGCCCGAAAGCTCTGCCGGATAATGGTGGCCGCGATTTGTGAGATCGACCTGTTTCAGAAGCTGTATTGCACGTTCGTTTACATTCGGTAAACCCAGAATTTCCATCGGTATGAGGATATTTTCGTAAGCGGTCAGGCTTGGGATCAGGTGAAAGGACTGAAAAATAAAGCCGATCTTTTCGCTTCGGATGCGGGCCAGGCTGTCTTCGCTCATTTTTGTGATCTCATCCGTGTCGATCACGATGCTGCCTGATGACAATGCGTCGAGGCCCGCGATCAGGCCGAGCAGCGTCGACTTGCCGCTGCCCGACGCTCCGGTAACGGCGACAAACTGGCCGTCTGGTATTTCGAATGAAACGTCGTCGAGTATCGTCAGGTCATCCGTGCCTGAGCGGACGGTTTTGGTAACATTTAAGAGTTTGATCACTATATGAAGTTAACGCAAAGATGCTAAGGTGCAAAATCAGAGGACAATCGTAGCGGGTGATCGACGATGGAAATGCTCCCAACGAAAAAGGCGCAGAAGTCATCGAACAAAATGTCCGCACCGTCGTAAAGACATTGCCAGCGAAAAATGATGATAGCCATAAGAAATAAAGGCAGCATATTGTTTGGGATCGCGTCGTTGATCTCAGTTATTTTTTTTATTGGCTGCTCGTCGTCAAAAACGGGTCAGCAACTTACAAATCGTCCAATTGTCGAACCAAAAGTCATTTCCAACCGGCCGAAGATCATTGCATTCGGCGACAGTTTGACTGCCGGTTTCGGCCTTTCGGAAAAGGAATCTTATCCATATCTGCTGCAGGAAAAATTGAAGGCCGACGGTTACGAATTTGAGGTTGTTAATGCAGGTGTTTCAGGTGATACAAGCCTCGGCGGATTAGAAAGGAGCGATTGGGTTTTGGAGCAGGAGAACGCCAAGATACTGGTACTTGAACTCGGAGCAAACGATCTGCTTCGCGGCGTGCCAGTTGTAAAAATGAAGGAAAATCTCACCAAGATCATCATCAAAGCCAAGGCGAAAAATCTGAAGATACTTCTATGCGGGATGTTTGCACCGCCGTCGATGGGAGCCGAATATCAGCGTGACTTTATGATGGCCTTTCCCGATCTCGCCAGCGATCATAAGGTAGAGTTTTTGCCGTTTCTGCTCGAAAATATTGCGATGAAAAAGGAACTCAATCAAGCAGACAGCATTCATCCAAACGCCGAAGGCGAAAAGATAATGACTGACAATATCTACAAAGCTCTCAAGCCAATACTGACAAAATAGGATCGACGTGCAACTGCAAATTTACAACAGCAGTCAGGTGAATAGTACTTCGAGGCATTTGTCTGATGATGTAGTGATCATAAGTTTTATATTCGAGATGATATAATTCATCGGAGAGGTGACCAATATGTCAGCAATAGCGGAAGCAGAACAATTAGCACTTAGTCTTTCAAAAGTTGATCGTGGTCGTCTGGTGTCTAAATTGATCGAGTCGCTAGGCAGTCCTTTCGAAGACGATGACGAGGACATCATTGAATTGTCACTCAGGCGAGCTAAGGAGATGGATGAGCATCCTGAGACGGTGATGTCAGAAGAGGAATTCTGGGCTTCCCTAGAGGAATATCGTTGTCGATGAAAGTTCGTTTCAGTTCCGCGGCGAACCAAGATGTTCGCCGGGCGCTCGAATATTACAAACGAGAGGCAGGCGCTGTCGTCGCGATGGATTTCCATTCAAAGTTGAATGCGACAATCGAACGAATAAAACAATGGCCAAAATCTTTTCCCTTGATCCACGATGATCTTCGGCGGGCAATTCTTAAGAAGTTTCCATTTCAGATTGTTTACAAGATTGAGTCGAGCGAGTCCATCGCAATTTATGCCATTCGGCAACATAAACAGCACCCGGATTTTGGCCTTGATCGGTAATTACCTGAACACAAGGCTACAAGCTATAAAGCGCCCAAACAACCTTATTTCTGCCTTAAACGTCATAGTTCTGATATATTAGTCAAAATTTGGCTTCAAGCTCTCGTTGAACTTTTTGGAGGGATCATGTTCGCAAAAATACTAAATAAGATTGTTTTTTCTGTCTTTGTGGCTACTTTCGCTTATGCCACTGCGTCGGCCCAAAACATTTCTTCTCCGGCAGGCCTCGAAAATGCCTCCGAATCCGTTGTTACTATACTGCTCGCAAGTGATGGCGACGCTCATGCGGTTGGTTCGGGCCTAATCGTTCGTGCGGACGGCTATATTCTGACGCCATATAGTTTGGTCAAAGGTGCGCGTGAGATACAGGTGCGATTTAGAAACGGCGAAACATTCGACAAGGCAGAGATCGTTTCGACCGATGAGCGTCGCAATATTGCGATCTTGAGGATAAACGCCGCCGGACTTCGCATCATACCAAACGGAACTACGGAAGAGACGCAGGTTGGATCGCGTGTATTTTTGTTTGCGAATCCGGACGGGCAGTTTATTTCGAAAAATGATCTTATGCTCGCTTCGGTCCAGATGGCAGACAATGTTGACGGAGCAGGCAAAGGCTATCGCGTGCTGCAGATCAATAATCTGGTCGCCGGCAATACGGCGGGAGCACTGCTACTCGATGAAAGAGGATATTCACTTGGCATGGTGACAACAACGCCGAGCGTGAAAGGACAGATCGCTGTTCCACTATCATCGGTCATTGGCCTTATTCGTTCGGTCCCTGCGAATCAAAGTTCGTCAACAGCCCCGACTAATTATTCTTCTACAAATACAACGCAAACGCCTTATCCAATTCCACAAAGTTCAGTGCTCGCTCCACAACGCGGCGTGACTCCGCTGTCGGCAAAAGGCCCCGGTTCAGCCGTAATAAAGCCAAGCACCGTGCCGGAAATTCTTGCCGCTTCAAAAACTATCTATGTGACCAGCGGCACGGTCTCATTCAAACCTGACCAGCTAGTCAATGCCTTGAGCTCGCGTAAAGAAATGGCTGAATGGAACCTTTCATTCGTTGAAGAACGCGACCTGGCCGATCTGATCCTTGAGATCGATCATGTGCTCTATACTTGGAAATACACGTTCAAGCTTTATAGCCAAAGGCTTGGGACGGTTGTCGCGACCGGCAGCAGGATAATCGCGGACGGCAATCTCGGAGCGCCTTACATGGCAGATCGCTTTATTGAAAAAGTAAAAATTGCTCGCGGACCTGAAAAGAAAGCCTCGGACGCAAAACCGAAGGACACCACTGACGACAAGAAATAAGGATACAAAATAATATATTTCGCTTTTTAGCCCCCAACTTCAAAATTAGTAATCCTTTTTAAGATTTGCTAAAATTCAAGCGGGATTGGTGTGTTTAAATCCTGAGAAATATTATGTTCAGCGATAATTTCAGACGCGGAGAAGGGAAAACTAAAGGGATGGCCGGGTCGAAGGTTGTTTCAAAGATTGCCGATATCGGGTGGAAGGCTTTTCAGGCTGTAAATAAAGCTATTCCTGAAAGCCAGTCGATCCAGCCAGGCTGGGCCGCAGAACCGCTTCTGAAATCTTACGAACGTACGGCTCCTCCGCTTGGTTTTCCGCGTGAGACGGACTCGCTTTGCCCTGCCTGCGTCAAATCGGTTCGCAACGGCGTTATTTCGGGCGATATTCCGCTGGATATTTTGATGGACGCTCATCCGGGCGAGATCAAGGCGCAGATCGTCGAGGAAAACGGACAGGTCGTGATGAAAAAGACCTGCCCGACGCACGGCGAGTTTGTCGATGTGATGGCGACCGATCCTAAGTTTTTGGAGCGTATCGAATCGCTTTTTTACGGGCGAGATTTTAAGGCCGCTGAGGACAAACACGTTCATCACCATGGCACGAGCGACATTAAATTTGGCCGCGGCGCCGTTCTCACTGTCGATCTGACAAACCGCTGCAATATGATGTGTAATCCATGCTTTATGGATGCGAATCAGGTCGGTTATGTGCATGAGCCGACATTCGAAGACACAAAAGCGATACTTGACCGGGCAGTTTCTTTTAAGCCGAAACGCCAGATCATTATTTTGTTTTCAGGCGGCGAGCCGACTCTTTCACCTTACTTTTTGGATGCAGTTGCATACGCAAAAAAAGTTGGGTTTTATCGCATTCTCGCCGCGACGAACGGCATTCGCTACGCCGAGGACATTGAGTTTTGCAAAGCGGCGAAAGAAGCCGGGCAGCATGGCGTTTACTTGCAATTTGACGGCACGAATGAAGAAGACAACGAGCATCGCGGAGTTGGCAATCTATTTGACGTAAAGCTGAAGGCTATCGAGAATCTCGCTTCGGTCGGTATCAAGGTCACGCTCGTCACGACCATTGTCAATTCATGGAACAACAAGGGCATCGGCAGCATCGTAAAATTTGCCGCTGAGAATATCGACAAGGTTCAGACGATCGCATTCCAGCCGGTGAGCTTTACCGGCCGCGACGAAGACATTTCCGACAAAGACCGCATCGCGCAGCGTTATACGCTCGCCGGAATGACGCACGATCTTAAAGCGCAGCTCGACGGCGTGCTCGAACCTTTGCGCGACTGGTTTCCATTAAGTTCGTATTCAGCGTTTACGTCTGTAATGGATATGCTGCAAGGCGCAGATGCACCTTGGGGCTGGTCTTCGTGTAACTGCCATCCGAATTGCGGCATTTTTACGCTGATCGTTGTCAATAACAAGACGAACGAGATGCGTTCGCTGTTTGAGTTTTTTGACTATGAGCAGTTTATGAAGGATGTTGCGACGATCACCGACACGGCCCGCGGCAATAAGCTTACGATGGCCCAGCTCGGTATGGCGATCATGCGTAATTACAATGCCTCGAACGCTCCCGATGGTTTTCCGATCTCGCAGATCGTAAATCTTTTTAAGCCTTCATCGACAACTTCGAACTCTGACCGCAATGACCGTATGCAGGTTGAACGGAAGGACGACGACATCTGGCGTGTGTTGTGTGTCGAGGGTATGTGGTTTCAGGATCTGTTCAACTACGATTTTCGCCGCACCGAGATGTGCGTTATTCCGTACGGCACGCAGGAAGGCGAAATTTCGTTCTGCGCATACAATACCGGCGTCGGTTGGCGGCAGATCATCGAGGAAATGCACAAAACGGCGTCGCTTTCCGAGTGGTACAAGGAGCATGGCCGTCATGATGTCTATGCCAAAGGCCACGAAGTGCCGAATATTGGAAAGACACGGTCGCTTTCGCTGCCGGTGATCGCCAAGGTTTTAGAACAGGATATAGACAAAGCGTCTGTCTCGCCTTATCTGGTTGAGGAAGATGAGTACGAAAAGGCAGTAGTTTGATAAAAGACGAACAAGGGGGAATTAATTCATGCCGGATCAAAAAGATATAGCTCAGGCCAAAAGGGCTTTGGAACAAAATGAACACGACGGAAAAACCGCGGAAATAGAGGGTGATCATCCAGAACACGCGCCGCAACCGGGAAAGAAAACGCCGCAGGAACACGTTGATAAAGATGCGATAGATGAAAGCGGCAATCTGCTTCATCCGCACGAAAGCGGCGAAACCGAGGGAGAATAGACCTTGCAGATGTAGAAAAAAGCGTTTGGGTTTGCGAATCTAAACGCTTTTTTTCATGTTCAGACGATTTCTTATTTCAGCATGTCCAACCTGGTTTTTTCAAATATGCTACACCGTCCGGCGCGGACGGTTGTAAGCATTATCGGCATCGGTATCGGCATTTTACTGATCGTGTTTACGATCGGCTTAGCAGACGGGACGATGCGGGAACGCGCGCAGCGCGAATCGAATGTCGGTGCGGAGATAATGTTTCGCGCCAGCGGCAGCATTGGATTAAGCGGCTCGGATTCGTTGAGGCTGCCGGTTGCGTTGGCGGGTGAAATCGAAAAGGTCGAAGGCGTTGCTGCTGTTGTGCCTGTTGCGCAAAACAGCGTTGCCGCAAACGATGCCGCTACGGGCAGCCGTTTGATCGACGGCGTTCCGTATGACAAGTATGCAGCGACCGCCGGGCTGCAGATAATGCAGGGAAGGAAATTTGTCGACGGGCGTGATGAGATCATGGTTGATACGGCATGGCTTGCACGGCGAAAGGCGAAGATCGGCGATAAGTTCAATCTTTACGAGCGCGATTTTGAGATCGTCGGCACATATGAACCTAGCGCCGGAGCGCGTATCAAGATACCGTTATCAACGATGCAGGCACAGCTTGGAACTGAGGGCAAAGTGTCGGCGTTTCTTGTAAAGATCATGGATGGTTTTACGCCTGCTATGGTCGGCGACAATCTGAATGCAAAATTTCCCGATAACCAGATCATACTCACCAGCGAACTCGAAGAGCTTTATATGCAGGGCGTTCCGGCGTTGAATGTCTTTCTCGATGTCGTTGTTGGCGTTGCAGGTGTTATCAGCGGGTTGATAATTCTGCTGACAATGTACACGACCGTCACTGAACGAACGCGTCAGATCGGCGTGCTGAAATCTCTCGGTATGTCTAACACACAGATCGCGCTGACCATCGTTCAGGAGGCACTGCTTATCAGTTTAGGTGGGATCATTTTCGGCGTGCTGGCAACCGTTGGTTTGAAATATATACTCGCAAAATGGACAACGCTTACGGTCGCGATCGAACCACAAGTTGTTCTGACGATAGTCATCGTCGGCCTGATCAGCGGCACGATTGGTGCACTTTATCCGGGCCTCAAGGCTGCGAGGCTCGATGCAGTTGAGGCACTGAATTACGATTAATTATTGATTTGCTATCGTTTTAATGTAGGCCAGCGATGTTTCATTCAGATCATAGATCAGAGCCGATGTAACGCCCGCGACGGTGATTTTCGCCCACGGTTTTGCATTCGTTTTTAGATATTCTTCGTATGCGGTGTTGCTGAAATATCGCCGTCCGCGCGTAATAACGACAAAATCGCCAATATTGAGAACAGCTACCTTGCCTTTATCGGACAAGGAAACAAAACTTAGATCTGTGCGGCCATTTTTGTTGGCGTAATACTCAAATAGCGACGATGTTTCACATGCAACGACGGCTTGCGGCCCGGCTAGCGGTTCGATAGCTGCGATGATGTCACGCGTGCTTGTATCATAAAATTCGTCATGCGGAAAATAAGTTCCTGCCGATGTCATGCCGCCGCCGAGTGCATTTGTAAAAAGCCGGTAATGAGGAGCAACCGACAGCGACGCCAAGAATGGGAAGACTAGCACGGCAGCGAAAATAATTACCTGACAAACTGCCGCAAATTGCCCGGATAATTTATCCGACAGCCATTTAACTCCAAAATAAAAGCCGACTGACGCTGTGATGAGTATCAAAGGTTCGGCAAATGTGAAATAGCGTGTAAATTTTCCGCCTAAAACAGTGAACGGCATGAACCATAAGAACGCCCACAACAAAATATACAATCGGCCATCACCGAGCCTGCGTTTGAACATCATCGGCAGGCCGAGAATGAATAATGCAAGTACAACAACGGATGTTTTTACCGCGATAAAAACATAGTAGAAAGTCCATGGCACACCCGCCAGCCAATCAGTCACCTTGTGCGGATAGAGACCGCCCATGAATTCATAGCTGTCGTGGCCAATGCGTTTTTCGCTGGAGAATTTGAGCATTTCATGCCATGTTTCAGGCAGAACGATCGTCGGGTTTAATATTAGGAAAACCAGGCCCATGACGAAAAAAAACTTGAGCCAGCGGACTTTTCCAACATTCCATTTATTGCCCGGCACATTTATAACTACGCTGTAGTAACCGCCAATAATAGAGAGAAAAAAGGGATAATATTTTGAGGCCATCAGTGCCCCAAAACCTGCGGCGGCGCCTAAAAGATAATGGATCCAGTTTGCATCTTCGCGTTCGGCCTTTGTCTGGCTTTTTATAAAGAAAAGGCTCGTAACCAGAAAGAAGAACAGCACGAGACTGTCCTCTTTTGCGATACGGTCAAAACCTAGCGCCATTGGTTCTAACGCCCAAAGGGCAGCTGAAATAAGAGCAATACTTCGGCCAAACAATTCGGAAACGAGCAGAAATAGAAGGAGTATGGTAAAAGTGCCGAGAAGAGAGACAGGAAACCGCAGCGCGGCCTCTTCGGAGATATGCAATTGCTGTGAAGCGAAAACACTATTGAGTTTTTCGGCTGATGCAATGCTTACGGTTTGCAGCCCTTTCATCAGGAACGGATGCTCGCCGTTCTTGCCCGACAGGCCGTGCGTTCTATATTCCTCGACGGTCTCCAGCTTGTTTAATTCGTCCTCGCTCAGGCTTTCGGCACCCAAGTCTGTTATGCGCAATGCAAATCCCGCCAGAAGAAAAACGGCAAGGAAAATTGCAGTTATTTTTTTATTACGGGCGAAATAAAGATCGTCGGAGAATCTTTCGGGATGGATGCCGGCGGTTGTTGGAGCAAGGATCTGAGATGGCAATTGTTTATTCTCCAATGCTAATTGCTAATGCAAATCGATTTCTTATCATGCTATCATTGCTTGACCAAATACAAGCAGGTCGAGGCGGTGTTTTGAAATTACTTTGGATAGCGGCAATATTATTAGGAATTTGGCTCATTCTGGTGCTCCTCGGCAAGGGTGGTTTTATCCATCTTTTCCTGCTAAGTGCAATTGGCGTGGCTTTTGTCGATGTAGTCGGCATCTGCCGCAGCCGTATGACGGCATAATTTTTTGAAACTCATCAGGCCTTTTCTGCATCAAAACCCAAGTCACTATCGTTCGATGCTCAAACTTCCAGTGCCTATGGATTTAATCAAATACGCAATTGGAAAAAAGAACTCTTGTTTTGCATGGATCTTCCTTGCATTTTTCCTATCTTTTGCACTTGCATCTCAGGCCCAGGTTCCTGAAGTACCAACTACTCAAATCGAAGCGGCAAAGAGCGGCGAAGATACCCCGATTCCGGATACAATGTCCGACTTTCGCGTCGAAAAAGTGCGAGTCGATGGTGGTGCAGATATTTTAACTATCTTTGCCCGCCGCCGCGATCCACGCACTCCGTTGAGCGGCAAAGAGGACGAAATACCACTCGTTAGCGTTCTCCGCGATACGCTGGGTGATAAAACCAGCGACAATGATCAGCTTCGATACGTCTGGATGCTAACTTACACGCGGTCGTCGCGTAGACAAAAGCTCGCTGCCCTTGTGCCGTTTCTTTACACGAGAACCGTAAATAAAAAGAGTTCGGGGACAGACTCTCCGCCGCCCGTTTTGGATTTGAAGCCGCCGGACAAAGGGCCTTTTGACAAGATATTCAATGTCGTATTCAGGAAGATCTTATTAAGCGAATTCAGTGTCGGCGTAAAATCATCGATCCTTCAATACCGCCAGAACAAAGCTGATTATCGCCGCTCTGCCATCGCAAAGGCTCTGACGGTGCTGTCGGCGTATCAAACTCAGTCGCCGCAAGTCGAAAGGCTTTTTGGCGAGTCGGAACTGAAAGATATTCAGTCCCGGCTTTGGCTCACTGATAAGACTATGGGTTGGCATATGCAGAGCGAAAACCTTACTAGGGTTTTTGATAAGGAGATCGCCAAAACCAGAGATATACGCAATCAAAACTGGGAACTGCTTCGTCAATATTCGGAAGCACAAGGATTGTATTTCGACCCTTTGGAAATGCCCGACGGCAGCGCCCGCCACGCACTTGTTTGGGCAGCGGCGGCGGACATCGAAGCAAATAAGGACAAGAAGTTCGATTCTCGATTTTTGAACATCAAGAATCCATGGAAAGATTCCAATCTTGTAAATTGGAAAGGTTATTCACAGGTTCGTTGGTTTGATGAGAATAGCCGTCAGGTCGCGCCCGATACTCCAGATGCCAAACCGAGAACATTGATACCGCTTGCTCTCTACGGGCTGGATTTTCCAAAGATTCCGGCACTGCTGGTCGATTTTCGCGACAACAGGAACGTTAAACGCCGGGAAATGTCCGGACGCATTCTGCATGACATCGTTGGCAATGTGCTTGGATTGGGCCAATTCAGCAATTTGCCGTATTTTTTAGGACGGGTTAGCTATGATTACATTACCGGAAAACGCGGAATGGACATCAATCAGGCTTCGCGTCTGAGGTCGTATTCGCAGCTCAAGCTGCTGCTCACGCTCGATACTGAACTTGATCAGAATTTCAAGCAGGAGATAGCAGAGCGGTTGGAGTATGCCACGTTAAATCCATTGGAAAATGACTTGGATGTCGAAGCAAAACTGGCCAGGCAGCAGTATGAAAATTTACTTGCATATGCAAAACGCCCGGACGGTCTGCCTGCCCAGCTCGAAAAAGATCGACGTGAGGAAATGGTCAAGTTGGTGCACAGCAGCAAAGAGCGACTACTATATTCGGCCGCCCATTTTTTCTCATTCGGTTTATATACCAAACGAGAGAAGTCGACGCCTGAATTGATGGCAAAACTTGATCTCCGACGGCAGTTGGATAGTCATGAACGCAACTTGCGCGAGATCGCTGAGAATTCAGCAAAACCAGAAGTTGACAGCGACGTTGAATCTTTAACTCGTTCGCTGCGTTTTATTTCAGAAAACGGCGCAGCCGCAAAGGAAAAGACCACTCGGGCTCTGGCGAAGATCTTCAAGATAACCGATGACGAAGAAATGCGGAGCCTGTGCGTCACCGGCCTTTACCGTATAAATAATTCCGAGGCCAAGAAGCAGCTGTTGGCGATCTACAGTAGTTCGAAGACAACCGAGAATTGGCGCAACCTCTGTGCACATTATTTAAAATTGGCTCTCGAAGAAGGCCAGCAGATTTCTTCTCGCGACGCCCATACCATTGCCGGCATTTCTGCCAACTGATCAAATGTTTTTCCGATCTAAAGTTTTTCGTGTTTGTGTGACGCTCGTATTTGTTTTCGGCTTTGACGGCGCGGCATTTTCGCAAGGCATGAAGCGCGTGATCGTGGTCAAGATCGACGGCCTTCCCGGATATTATGTCGATCGTTTTGTAAATCAGCGTGATCCTGACACGGGCAGGTCAATGCTGCCGTGGTTTGCAGAGGTGTTTTACAAAAACGGCACTCGTGTCCCTAATTTTTATACACGCGGAATGAGCCTTTCAGGCCCGTCTTGGGGCCAGATCGATACTGGCCAGCACCTGCAGATCAAGGGAAACGTCGAATACGATCGATTTACACTGCACCCGTATGATTATCTAAATTTTTTCCCTTATTACGTCGATTATGGCTTGAGCAAGAAAGTGGACATGCCTGCGGCTGAGGTGATGGACCAGTTAAAGATCCCGCTTCTTTCCGACGCGTTTCCATACGAGAAGAAATATACCAGCCCGCAGCTTTATCAACGCGGCAATGACTGGGCACTTATCGCATCAGGCTTCCTAAAGCTTTATCCAGGCAGTCCGGCGGACCTCATGGACGAATGGACGATGGGGTTGAATTTCAGAGGCATAACTGCCGATCAGGGTTTGCGCAATATCGTCGGCAAACTGTCCAAACGGCCAGAGATCGACTATTACGACTATTACGACACGGCGTTCGACCATATTTCACACCATAACAACGACGACGCATCAAAGCTCGTGGAATTAAAGAATTTGGATCTCGTTATCGGTAAGTTATGGCTTGCTATACAGTCATCATCGCGTGCGTACGAGACTGCGCTCGTGCTGATCTCTGATCATGGGTTTAATTCCAGGGAAAAAGTGAACAGCCAGGGCTTCAATTTGGTAAAGCTTCTAGCCAGTGAGGCGGGCGGCGGCCATCATGTCATTACAAAGCGCCGGCTGATGCTTGATTATTCGCTTAAGGGCATTTATCCGCTTACCCCATTGATAAGAAACGTTTCCAGCGAATCGTATTATTTGAAAGGGCAATCTCAGGCCTATTCAACGGCGTTGCTCGATTTTGACGGTAACGAGCGTTCGTCGATCCACTTGCGCAACAGCGACCTTAATGTGATCCACATCTTATTGCAGCAGCTGCGTTCCGGCAAGCTTTCTCCCGATCTGAAAGCCGCAGCAACGGATACAATATTTGAGATCATCGGCAAACACGAATCGGATTGGCAGACGACTATCGAGCAGATGGATGAGGAGCTAGGAGCACTGCACCGTTGGATCGAAACTCAGCAAAAGATCATTCCGACGCTCGTAATGAAGACCAATCACGACCGCACTTTAATGGGGCTTACGGAAAAGAACCGTCGCCTGGCAACTCTCACTAATATTGCGGTTGCTGCTGAGGCTGACTATCGCAAATACCTCTCCACTCTGCACAATTTGCTTAGCTTGAAACGCGATACATTTGATTCACGTTCGATCAAGATCGAAGATGTGATCGCCGCCGGAGCAATGGGCGATCCAAACAGCGTCTATCAGCTTCAAAATTATGTTGCCGGTCTGTCGGACGAAGGTTTATCACTCGATGCGTCCAAGCATATTGACTTCGATAAGAGTTTCAAGCGGATCAATTACTTTAAAGTTCTTCACGGCCAAAAAGTACTCAACAATGTTCAGCGTGACGTAACCAACCGCCCAATAGATTTTGTCGCCGTTCGCGTGCCGGCGGCAGCCGTTTCCGGTTCATTGCCTGAGGGAACTACGGGTAACGAAGATCCTATTTGGCTTTTTGGCGGCGATGATAAACAGGCACTGCTCTTATCACGCCAAGCAGCCGACGGCAGTTTGAGTTACCGCTACTTACCCATCAGCGGCCTCTCTCAGGACACTGCGGGAAAAGTCAGTTTTCAGGTGAGGGAATGGAGCGGCGGTTTCCCGTTAAAGTTTTTTGAAGACAGAAATCTTGGTGTCGTTGACAGAGCGGCGTGGCTCAGCGATTGGCACACCGAGATCGAATGGCTTCGCGCGACGCACAAAACGATGTATTCAAATGCGATCATAGGTTTGAATGAGCAGATGGACCGCCATCCTCTTTCCGGTAGTGAGGACAGTGCCTTGTCGCCTGATGAAAAGTTGATCGCCCGCTTTCGTCAGCGTCAGCGTCATTTGACCGAGGCCGATATGCTGATACTCGCTAATAATCATTGGAATTTTGACGTTCGAGGTTTCAATCCGGGCGGCAATCACGGCTCGTTTTTTCGCGTTTCGACGAATTCGACCTTTATGATAGCGGGAGGGGCGAAGACCGGTATTCCGCGGGGATTAACTGTCGACGAGCCTTACGACGGCATGAGCTTTACGCCCACAATTCTACGATTGATGGGAAAGATCGACGATGAGAACCGACCTACTTCTGAGCTTTACGATCTTGGTTTTCGAAAATTCCCAGGCCGCGTCGTTAAAGAGGTGATCGGGAAATAGCTAATCAGTATTTTTCACCAGTCGGCGAGCTCCGCTTTCGGCACCGCGCCAGAAAAGGATGACCACGCCCACGAGATTGCCGCACAAACTCGCACCGCGCCGCACCAACGCAAACGCGGTCCCATCTCCCAGGGAGTCACCGTAGCCTATAGCTTTCAGGATCAGAGCATTTCCGCCTTCATAAACACCTACATTTCCGGGAATAAAACCATTTGTCAGATTTACTACTTTAGTGAGGCCTTCGATAATTACCGCTTTTGCCATCGTCGGGTCAAAGCCCAGAAAACTCAATGCAGAATAAACCTCTGTGATACTCACCAAATGGACACATAGCGAGATGCCAAAGACAATAAAAAAATCTGCACGTCGATTGTGGTAGAAACGAAATACATTGTTTTCAATGTTCAGTATGCTTTCGCGCTTTCGGAGTAGAAATCGGGGTGCGATATTGAACCGTGAAAGAAGATCGAGACCTTTAGTAAATGGCGTGATCTTCCGCAAGATCGCCGTGGCAAAAACGATGAAGACAACGACCACAGCGATGACAATTATCAGCAGGATCGAACTCATCCTTGAACCGCTGCTTCCATAAGTCAATAACAAAACGATGACGCCGGCCAAAACAATAAATATGACCGATGTGTAATAAAGAATGTTATCGATAATAACGGCCGACGCTCCATAGGTGACAGGAATATGCTTTTTCATCAGCATTACCTTGGTTGCATCACCGAGAAACGGGCCGGTAAAAGCCGAGAACAATGTAACGGTCTCACCGCCCATGCGTGCGGCGACTGCGGAACGATACCTGAATGTGCGTTGTTCAGGATCGATCGCCCGATACATACTTGCCGCCCTGAGCAAATGTCTTGTCAAATTGCAGCCGATCAACAAGATAAACCCAAAGCCGACTCCCGCAAACGCCGACGAAATATCCGCCCGGTATTCATAGACAAGGGCAATGAGTACGGCCAGCCCAGCAAGAAAAGCGACTACATGGAGAAATATCCAAAGTGTCGTATTGCGCGAAGTCTGCTTATCGGGCTCGTCTTCGATTATTGGCGGGCCGGGCTCCAAAGAATCATCAATATGCATAAAAACGCTGAAAATCTGATCAACGGTTCATTTAAGTATATCCAGTTTTAAAAGGTAAACATAATGGCTGCGATTTGCAGGAACACAAAATAAAATGCTGACTGGGCGAGAATGATTACGAGTGCTGGTAGTAGTTAAATGTGCAGTTTAGACTAATTTCTTTCAGACTTAGAAGAAAAAACAACCTAATTAGAGAAAATGAGCGTTAAGGCCCCGGTTAGGGATTTGCGCGGGTAATTTTCATTTACAAACATATGAAAAATCTATTACTTATGTCCCTTTCAGTGTTGATGCTGCTGTTTGCAGTTAACGCGCGGGCAAACGCTCAAAGTTCGATATCCGGCACGGTTAAAGATCAGAATGGCGATGTTGTCTCGGGAGCAACCATAAATATCCGTAGCGACCGATCGCGTGTCGGTTTGACGACCTCTACAAACGGAGACGGCGAGTTTACATTTAAAGGCCTGGCAGCTGGCGGGTACGATTTGCGCGTCATCGCGCAGGGGTTTTCGGTTTTTGAGCAAGAAGTTCAGGTTACGAGTTCAAACGCATCTGCTATGACGGTCACGCTTTCCATCGGTGAAAGCCGCGTTACAGTAACTGCCGAGATCGGCCGCTGGGAAGAGGCGAAAAATGTCTCGCAGGCCGTCAACATAATCGGCACGGATCAAATTCTGCAGCGTGCGCCGACCGTGCTTGCTCAGGCAGCCGAAGAAGAGGTCGGAATCAATTTTCAGCGAACAAGTCCGACGATCGGGGCGATAGTAATTCGCGGGTTGACCGGAAAAAATGTGGTCAATTTTGTCGATGGCGTGAGATATACGAACGGTGCCCAGCGCGGCGGGATCAACTCGTTTTTCAATCTAAATGATGCCACAAATCTTCAGGCGATAGAGGTTCTACGCGGACCGAACGGAGCTCAATACGGATCGGATTCGCTCGCCGGGACAGTAAATCTCGTCACCAAAACAGGCGTTTACGGAGGCGACAGTTCTGAATTTCACGCCGACTTTTCGCTGGGATTTAATACCGCTGACCGAAGCTATGGCTCGAATACATTGTTCAGTTACGGAACGCAAAAATTCGGCGGATATGTAAATCTGGTTGGTCGTCGCGTCGGTGACCTGAGAACTGCCGACGGCCTCGATTCGCACTCGGCGATCACTCGTTTTCTCGGGTTGCCGTCAAATATTCTTTACGACCGCAATCCTGACACAGGATTTCAACAATACGGCGGAGCTTTTCGTATGCATTATGCCCCGCGCTCCGATCAACAGCTTATCTTTTACTACAATCGCGGCCAGCAGGATGATGGAAAACGCCACGACCAATTGGTTGGCGGTGACGGCAACCTGATCGCCGACCTGCGAAATCTGATGCTTGATTTTGGCTACGTC
>JANMDA010000244.1:0-3878 GCA_031376085.1 Chloracidobacterium sp. | reverse complement strand
CCTGGGGCCGTTGCCGTAGGGGTAGCTGTGGCTGTATTTGTAGCTGTTGGCGTACTGGTGTTCGTTCTAGTCGGCGTATTCGTTGCCGTGTTAGTCGGAGTATTTGTCGCCGTATTTGTCGGCGTGTTTGTCGGCGTGTTTGTATTTGTCGCCGTCGGGACAGGGGCTGTTGCTGTTGCTGTCGGGGTTGCTGTGTTCGTGTTTGTCGGCGTTACTCCAGTTCCTCTTTCTACCGAACCCTTATCGCAAGCTCCAGCAACCGGGAATGGACGAGGCTGGCCGCGTTGATCGGTAGTTACTGTATTGCCGCAGCCGCTTGTTCCGCTAGGAATTCTGTTGACGACAGGGCTGCCTGCCGCTGGAAGATGTGTAAATGTCGGGCCGGTGTTATTTGCCAAAGCACCCAGCTGAGCATCCGAGCCTGTGACATCGTTGGCACTCGCCGTGAATGTGGCGGTTCCTACAGTTTCAATGTGATTGTAGTCCAGCGAGCTGATAATGCCGCTTATGTCCGGATTAACTCCCGCGACAACGGTGTTATCTCCGACAACCGTATTCGATATGAAGGTTGCTCCGCCGACGGTAGTGTCCTGAAAAATACCGCCGCCTTCGTCGGTCGCCGTAGTGCCGTTAGCACTGTTGGCGGCAATCGTTGTGAAGTCGATGATCATCGTCGCGTTCGAACCGTCATTGTAAACACCGCCGCCATTTGAAGCCGTGTTGCCGCTGACTGTCGAATTCGTGACGGTCGTAATAGCTCCGCCGCCGACCGAACCCGTTTGTGATACTCCGCCGCCAAATCCGGTGGCTGCACCGCTCGAGTTTCCACTGATGGTCGAGTTGGTGATGTTCATCGTGGCGTCGAATGTTCCGGTCGCGACGTTAAATACACCGCCGAATGCTGTCGGAGCAGAGTTGCCGCTAATGGTGCAGTTGTTGACGTTTGTCGTCGTGGCTGCTCCGTTAGGGGATGCTCCAGCAAGTGCCCGGATGCCTCCGGCGAAATGCGTGGATGTGTTATTGGTTACTGTGGAGTTACTGATATTCATGGTCGCGTTCTGATTATAGATCGCGCCGCCGTTGCCGCTCGTCGGGCTGGCACAAGAGTTTCCTGTAAAACTGCTGCCCGTGATCGTCGTAGTTGACGATAGTGCACGGATAATGATCGCACCGCCGAAAGCGTTGGCAGATGTCGTCTCTGCACGGTTGTTCGTAAAGTTACTGCTGGTTATTGTCACCGTCATGGTCGGCACGAGAGCATTTGCTTCCGAATCGATATCCAGAGCACCGCCGGCCGCATTGCCGGCATTGGCAAGAATGTCATTACCGGTGAAATCGCAGTTTGTGAAGGTCGTCGAATGGATGACGTTCATTCCCACCGCACCGCCTCGGGTGTCGGCACGGTTGTTCAAAAAGTTAACATTTGTAAACGTTGCGTTTACTGTATCACCGCCGTCAACACGAACACCGCCGCCGCTGAGGCCGCCGGCTGCAACGTTGACACCGTTCTGGATCGTCAGTGCCGTCATCGTCACTGCGGTCGCACCTGCTCCGGTTATGTGGAACACCCGCTCAGTGGCTGTATGAGAAACAGCATTCGACTGTACAAAAGTCGTCCCCACACCCGCTCCGTTGATCGTTACCGGTGTAGTGATATCCAGGTCTCCGCCGGCATTCAGGTTCTCATTGGCAGCTGCCAGTGTTGTTGTATATGTACCCGCCGCGAGCGTAATGATGTCAGCTCCGGCAAGCGCATTCGCTTCCGTAATTGCCGCTCTCAAAGAGCATGCTCCACCGGCATCCGCGCAAGTTCCATTGCCCGGAGCCGCATCCTGCGTGTCAGCAGTAGTATTAACCACAAATGTTGCGGCGTTAACATTGACAGAAAATGCGGCCATTGTCGCCATTGCGGCGAACACAAAGGCAAACATAAATCGCATTTTCAAATTTCTATTTTGCGACAATTTATTATTGAACATAATCAGATAGATCTCCTCTCCATATATTTCAGGCTTTCCGCTAATGACACCTAAACCTCAGATTCAACGTATTTCACGCGCGGTGTCGTAAATTCTCAAAATCCCTTACAAATGATTTCGATTGAATTATAGGATATTTTGACTTAATGTCAAGGCTTCCGCAGTACGCTAGCACACATAAGAAGAAAATAGTGGAAACGAGAAAGGCCAATCAGGTTCGCCCATGACCAAAAGGCAGGCGAGCAATCTTACTTCCCGGCTGCGAGCCGCAGACGCTCGGCGGCAAGATCTACTCGATCGCGAAAGGCGGATGCATCTTCGACTGCTATCATTCCGGCTGCGGTCAGGGCCTTTTCTGCGGCCTCCAGATCGGATTTTGCCGTTGCGGCGTCTACCTCATCAGAAGTCTCAGCCATATCAGCAAGCACGGATACAGTATTTGAATTGACCTCTACAAAACCGCCGGAGATCACCAACTTTTCAGTCGTGCCTTTCATTGCGTATGCAATAGTTCCCGGTTTGAGCGCCGATATCATCGGCGCGTGATTCTGTAAGATAGTTGCTTCGCCGCTAAGCGTCGGAATCGTAACAGAATCGACCTCAGCATCAAGCACACGCTTTTCCGGCGTTACAATTTCTAATCTCAACATACGTTTCGTAAGTAAAAATGCAAAAGTAAAAAGTCAAAGTAAGAGCTTACTTAGATTTCTTTGCTGTCACTATTGATTTCGCAACGATTTTTGCAATTACCATTGCTTCGTCTCTTAATTCTTCAGTTCCCGTCCGAATATTGGCTTTCAATTCCTCAGTCGCAATTATAAGCCGAAGCCAGTAGTTTGCTTCCCTCGCTTCCTTCAGAGCTATTGCGTTCTTATGAATGAAGTCAGCCGTGCTTTGACCAGCTTTTGCTTCTTCAAGATTTGCTCCAACTGAAGTCCCGGCGTCAAGAAGCTGTGAGATTACATTGCGGCTGACACTGGTATTTTTCTCAAGATATTTGCAAAGCTTAACAACACGAACCGCAAACTGAAAAGCCCGCTCACGAATATCTATCGCCTTCTTTTCCCCAACACCATCCACTCTTCTCTCTGACTTTGACTCTTAACTTTTTACTTTTTACTTCCGCTGCCTTAAGCAGCGGCGGCCATCTTGGCCGCTTTCTCCCTAGCCTGCTCCATCGTGCCGACCATGTAGAACGACTGTTCCGGCATATCGTCGCACTTGCCTTCGAGGATCTCTTTAAAGCCCTTGATGGTGTCTTCAACTTTAACGTACTCGCCTTTGAGACCAGTAAACTGCTCGCCGACAAAGAATGGCTGCGAGAAGAAACGCTGTATCTTTCGGGCACGTGATACGGTCAGCTTGTCGTCTTCCGACAGCTCGTCGAGGCCGAGAATTGCGATAATGTCCTGCAAGTCTTTATAACGCTGCAAGATACGCTTCACTTCCTGAGCCGTATTGTAATGGTCCTCGCCAACGATCGTCGGATCGAGAATACGCGAATTCGACGCAAGCGGATCGACGGCAGGATAGATTCCAAGCTCCACGATCTGTCGTGACAAAGCCGTAACAGCGTCAAGGTGAGCAAACGTCGTCGCCGGAGCCGGATCGGTGTAATCGTCGGCCGGAACGTACACAGCCTGGATCGACGTGATAGCACCGGTCTTGGTCGAGGTGATGCGTTCCTGCATCTCGCCCATTTCCGAAGCCAGCGTCGGCTGATAGCCCACAGCGGACGGCATACGTCCGAGAAGTGCGGACACCTCTGAACCAGCCTGCGTAAATCTGAAAATGTTATCGACGAAGAAGAGAACATCGTTCCCCTGATCGCGGAAATATTCAGCAACGGTCAAACCTGAAAGAGCAACACGGAGACGGGCTCCTGGAGGCTCGGTCATC
>JANMDA010000031.1:0-5378 GCA_031376085.1 Chloracidobacterium sp. | reverse complement strand
CTGAATGAAAACGTTTCGTCCTCATTCAATATAGTGTGCGTCGCATGTATCTGATCGAATTCGACAAGCCGGCCGTCGAATAATCTAATGCGAAATTCGCGAATCTCATTCGCAGCTTTTTGTGAGCAGAATAACGCCGTCAGAGAAAATGCAAGATCGTTCTGCTTGCAGAAGCGATAGAGATGGGTCACATCGACTTGAGCGGTGAAATTGAAAAAAGGATCGTCGTAGTTTTTGAAAAACTCGTATGTGGTGCGTCGAGGCCAGACGTCTATATCAACTTCGGTAAACACGTCGCCTCCGTTAGCGTTCCGCCCTTATGGCGGCACTCGGCGATTGGGAAAATTTTTCGATCACGCTATCGCTGAAGATACCGAAATAAAACACTCCCAAAGCCGTAATGATCAAAGCCGCAGCGAGGCTGGCAGGCATTTTTGGCGCATGCCAATCACTGGTGCGTTCACGGAAGAACATAACAACGATCAGCCGCAGATAATAATAAGCCGAGATCGCCGTGTTGAGTACCGCAACGACGACAAGGATCGTCAGCAGGCGGCTTCCCGATTCCAGCGCGGGCCGAAACACAAGTACCTTGCCCATAAAACCCGCAGTGAGCGGCAGGCCCAACAGCGAGAGCATAAAGAGCGAAAGCGTGAAGGACAAAACAGGTGCCTTGAATCCGATGCCGTTATAGTCTTCGAAATCGTTGCGGCGGTCGTTCTTCTGGGCGAGCAGTGTGACTATCGCAAAAGCTCCCAGGTTTGTAACAGCGTAAGTCAGCAAATAGAAGGCAACCGACGCGACAGCTTCATCGCGAGCCTGAGCGGTCTTTGCCATTCCGGCACCGACAAAACCGACAAGAGCGTAACCCGCATGAGCGATGGACGAATAGGCCAGCATTCGCTTGACGTTGGTTTGCATGATCGCGGCGACATTGCCGACGGCCATCGTCAGCATCGCCATTACTGCAATTGCGGTTATCCATGTTTGATGAAGATAACCTGACGCCTGAACCCCAGCGACAAGCGGAAAGCCCAGAACAAAAACGCGCACAAACGAAGCAAATGCCGCTGCCTTTGGCCCGGCAGCCATAAAGCCTGTGACAGGCGTCGGCGCGCCTTCGTAAACGTCGGGAGTCCAGACATGAAACGGAGCCATTGCGATCTTAAATCCAAATCCGATGATCATCATCGCCGCACTGATAAGGAGAAGCGCGGGAAAGTTTACGACCAGATCGGGACTTTTAAGAATTCCGGCAATTTGCGTAAGGTTTGTCGATCCCGTCGCACCATAAATGAGTGCCATTCCGTAAAGCAAAAAAGCAGATGCGAATGAGCCAAGAATGAAATACTTCATCGCGGACTCATTCGACCGAAGATCGCCTTTGCGAAGCCCGGCCATGACATACGTTGCGATAGAAAGCGTTTCAAGGCCAAGGAATATAACAACCAGATCGTTTCCGGCTGCCATGAGCATCATCCCGAACGTGGCAAACATCAGCAGCGCATGATATTCGCCAGCGGGCACATTTTCACGCTCGACCCAGATAGTCGAGATAAGGATCGTCATCGCAGTGACGAATAAAAATACGAATGAAAAGCTCAGCCGCAAACTGTCGTGAGCAATCATTCCGTTCCAGATGCCGTCACCTACAGTAAGACCACCATTCCACATAGCGCCCAAAAGAGCTGCGGAAATGGCAAGTCCAAGCATCGAGATCGTGCCGGTCACTGACCGCCGATTCGGAAAAAAACTGTCATAGACCATCACAATGATCCCGGCAACAGCGACGATCAATTCAGGAAGAATGATCGTCACATTGACGTCAGGGTTGGTCAAATTTGTCAGGTCCGCTGTAAACATATAATACTCGTCACCTAATGTGCCGCCTCCGCAGCGTCACAGCCGCAATCAGATGACACTTCTACCGGAGCTTGGATGTGACCTTCGGCGTGATCGACGCTGCCGCCGGCCTGGCCCATTACACGCGTTTGAATTGCTTTGACCGCATTTTCGCTGCGGACCAGGAAAGGCTTTGGATAAACGCCCATGTAGACCATCAAAAACAGCAGTGGAATTATCAGCCCGATCTCGCGCCAGCTTAGGTCAGAAAGCGTCTTGTTTTTTTCGTTCGTGACCTTGCCAAAGAAAACCCTTTGCACCATCCAAAGTAGATAAACCGCCGCAAAAATGACGCCAGTGCCGGCCAGCATCGTCGCGATAATATTCCAGTTCGCGCCGCCAGACATACTCAGTACATGCGATTGAAACATGCCAACCATTATTAAAAATTCGCCGACAAAGCCGTTAAGGAACGGCAGTCCGACCGACGCCATCGTCGTGATCACAAAGATCGTCGAGTAGACCGGCATCACGTTCGCGAGACCGCCAAACTGTGTGATCTCACGCGTGTGCCGACGCTCGTAAATAAAGCCGACGAGCAGGAACAAAGCACCCGTCGTCACGCCGTGGCTGAGCATTGTGTAAAGAGCACCTTGCATTCCCGCTTCAGTAAACGAGAACATGCCCAAGATCACAAAGCCCATATGAGCGACCGACGAATAGGCGACGAGACGCTTCACATCCGGCTGCACCATCGCAACGAGCGCGCCGTAAATGATTCCGATGATCGCAAGCGTAATAAACAACGGCGCAAATTCACGGCTCTGATCCGGAAACAAAGCGAAATTAAAACGCATCAGCCCGTATGTTCCCATTTTCAGCAGCACGGCGGCAAGAATAACTGAACCGGCGGTCGGAGCTTCGGTATGAGCGTCCGGCAGCCATGTATGGAACGGGAAAAGCGGCACCTTGATCGCAAAAGCCAGTGCAAATGCCATAAACAGCAACACACCAGTCTGCGGCACAATTGTTAGCGTGCCTGATTTCATTGCACCTAGTATCGCAACGAAATCGAACGATCCGGCGAGGCCAGTCTGATCAGCGTAAATGTAATAAAGCGCGATGATCGCAACCAGCATAAGCAAACTGCCGAGAGCCGTAAAGATAAAGAATTTGACCGCCGCGTAGATGCGATTGTCGCCGCCCCAGATGCCGATAAGAAAAAACATCGGCACAAGCGACGCTTCGAAAAACAGGTAAAAGACAAGCAGATCGAGCGATACAAACACGCCAAGCATAGCGCTCTCAAGCAACAGCAAAAAGACATAAAATGCTGCTCGTCGTTTCTCGACAGCGTGCCAAGTCGAGATAATCGCGATAGGCATTATGAACGTCGTCAGTATCACAAGCCAAAGGCTCAATCCGTCGATGCCGACGTGATAATTTGTGTTGATCGCCCTGATCCACGGAATATTTTTCTCAAATGAAAATCCGCTCGCACCGGCAACAGCCGAATTCGAAAGCAACGCGAGCGAGATAACAAAATTGACGATCGTTATGCCAAGCGTGAGCCATTTTAACTGAGCTTCGTCTTTAACGAGTGCTTGATAGCCGAGCAGCAACACCGCGCCGATGGTCGGCAGCAGGATCAAGATGGTAAGAAGGTTGTCGTTCAAAAAATTCATTTATTCAATGGTCTAACCGACCAACTTCAACCCGTAATAAATAAAATACCCAAGCACAGCCAAGGCTCCGAATAGAATGATCGCCGCGTAGCTGCGGACAAAGCCGACCTGTATTTGCCGGACGAGCGAGCCGGCCTCGATGACAAAATGGCCGATACCGTTGACGATGCCGTCGATAAAGCCAAGGTCAAAACCTTTCCATAAACCGTTTCGCGAAAGATTTGTGATCGGATCGACGATATAGCCGTTATAAAGTTCATCAATACGCCATTTTTGTTCGAGGATCTTGGGCATTTTGCGAAGCGGATTGTTTCGGAACAACGCAATGCCTATACCGATACCAGTCAATGCCAGTAAAACCGAAAATCCTGCTAACATTCGCTCGGTCGAGATCTCTTCGGCGGAATGTTCGGCTGTGTGTTCCGCAGTTTTTGCAACGGCTCCGTGTTCGGCTGTTCCGCCATGCTCAGCGCGGCCCGAGCCTTTGCCGACATGAGCGATGATAGGTTCGAGTGTGTGCTCAAAGACATTCATATCGCCTTTGCCAAACAGCGAACTCATCGCATACGGCACGCCTACAAGCCCGCCTACCGTCGAGAGAAAAGCAAGTATCACCAGCGGAACAGTCATTGTCCACGGCGATTCATGCGGTTTGAAATCGTGCGGAACGTGGTGATGTTCGTCGTCTTCATCTGCATGGGTCGTATCATCAGCATCATGACCGTGGTGGTTATGTTCGACCTCGATCTCGTCATGAAAGCGTTCGCTGCCGAAGAAGGTCATGACCATCAGCCGCGTCATATAGCACGCCGTCAAAACTGCCGTGATAAGCCCAACGACCCAGAGAATATAATTTGCACTTCCGGGAAGGCCGCTCGCCGCAAACGTGCGATAAAGAATTTCGTCCTTTGAGAAAAAGCCTGCCCAGATCGGGATGCCGCAGATCGCTAGCCACCCGAGGCCCATCGTGACGAAAGTAATGGGCATGTATTTGCGAAGATTCCCCATCTTTCGCATGTCCAGTTCGTGGTGCATTCCGTGAATGACCGAGCCAGAGCCGAGGAAAAGCAGCGCCTTGAAAAACGCGTGAGTCATCACATGAAAGATAGCCGCAGTGAACGCTCCCACGCCGCACGCGAGGAACATATAGCCAAGCTGCGAGACAGTGGAATAGGCGAGAACTTTCTTAATGTCGTTTTGCGCTAAACCAATGGTTGCTGCAAATATCGCCGTCGCACAGCCGATGATAGCGACGATAAACATTGCCGTCGGTGCATTCTGATAGATCGCGTTACAGCGAACGACCATATAAACGCCCGCCGTGACCATCGTCGCCGCATGGATAAGAGCCGAAACCGGCGTCGGGCCGGCCATCGCGTCCGGCAGCCATGTGAACAGCGGTATCTGCGCCGATTTGCCAGTCGCTCCGATAAACAACAGAACTGCAACTGACGTGATGCCGCCGGCGAAGATCGTCGTCCAGCCAAACGGATCCTTTGCCATTTCGGCAAAGATGTTCAACGCACTGGCGACATGCGTTCCGTCAACCGATTTGTCGTAGAACGAGATCGATCCGGTCAGCGTAAAAATCAAAAATATCCCGATCAGCACACCCCAGTCGCCAATGCGGTTCATCACAAAGGCTTTCTTGGCGGCTCTGCGGGCTTCGTCCTTTTTGAGGTAAAACCCGATCAACAAGTAAGAGCAGAGGCCAACGCCTTCCCAACCGACGAACATCAGCAGAAAATTGTCCGCCAATACGAGCGTCAGCATCGAGAACATGAACAGGTTCAGATAAGCAAAAAAGCGGTAAAAGCCTTTATCGCCTTTCATGTAGCCAGTCGCAAAAAT
>JANMDA010000202.1:0-7677 GCA_031376085.1 Chloracidobacterium sp. | reverse complement strand
GTCCTTTGCGGCGAGAGGGAAGTTGATTGCTTTTTGAATATCTTTGACCGTGATGAGGCCCTTTAGAAGTCCGCCTTCATCGACGACAAGGAGCTTTTCGATACGGTGCTTTTGCAGTTTGATCTTTGCTTCGTCAAGCGTCGTTCCGACCGGCACGGTGACAAGCGGCTGCGGGGTCATTATCTCTGAAACAGGAATGTCGAACCGAGTTTCAAATCTCAGATCGCGATTAGTAATAATGCCGACGAGTAGGCCCTTTTCATCCACAACCGGCACGCCGCTGATCTTAAAGCGGCTCATAATAGAGAGTGCATCGGACACGAGTTTGTCCTGATGTATCGTGACAGGGTCAACGATCATTCCCGATTCACTGCGTTTTACTTTGTCAACCTCTTCGGCTTGCTGTTCAATGGAATAATTCTTGTGGATCACACCGATGCCGCCTTGTTGTGCAAGCGCTATCGCAAGCGACGCTTCAGTCACGGTGTCCATCGCAGAAGAGCAAAGCGGAATATTCAAATGTATATTGCGTGAAAAACGAGTGCGAGTGTCGGCTTCGGCGGGAAGCAGTTCGGAATAGGCCGGAACGAGCAGAACGTCGTCAAATGTCAGGCCTTCATTTATTTCTGTGATTTCCATATCTAATAATAAAACAAAAATGTCCGCAAATCACTTCGCGGACAGGTAAAAGAGAAATATTGTGAAAGGGTTTCGCTCTATTGAGTCTTGTTGGCGGCAGATTTTACTGAAGAGCCTGCATTCGCTTCGGATGAGATCATGCCGGTTGTCCATATCCGCTCGATGTTATCCTGACTTATTACGAACTCGATAAGCGTAGGTTTTTTCGGATTTAGCGAAGCGTTCGGGAGTGTGATCGGTTTTTCATTAATTTTTAGTTGGGCGAAGTTCTTTCGTGACACATGATAACTTAACAGAAGATTTTCTTTTGGCTCAAATGTCTTGCTTGTGCCGGGTTTAATATCAGTAACGCTTTTAATGTCGTCATTTTTGAAGTTAAGCGACACGATTTCGCCGACAGCTGAAAATTCAAATTTCACGGATCCCATTGCAGGAGCGGCGGGCGGCTTTGTGGCCGAGTTTGATTCCGGCGGAACATCTGAATTTGCAATTACGGAATTTGTATTTGTTTTGGACTGCACGCTTTCCGGCGCTGGCTCGGATTTTTGCTGCAAATAATTGACGAGAAATAATATGCCGCCGGTCATGAGGCCCAAAATGATCGCAGCGACAATAATCGTCGGGATCATTGAATGCGACGAATTGTCGTCGGTCAAAACTTGCGGCCGGTAGGTCTTGACTTCTTCAACATCATTGCCCTCAGTCTCATTCAAAAGCCTGGCATAATCCATCAAGGCTTCCTGCTCGTCCACGCCGACATATTTTGCGTAGGATTTAACGAAACCCCGGTTAAATATTCCGCCGGGTAAGGCTCGATAGTCGTCATTGTCGATGGATTCGATATAGAGCGGAGCAATGCGAGTTTGATCAGCCACCTCACTTATTGGGATGCCTTGTGCTTCGCGAGCTTGCCGTAATTTTTGACCGAGGGTTAATGACATTTGATCTTATGAAGAACTAACAACCTGAAAGACAAGAATTCATTGACTTGAAATATAGCCCTCAACGCCGTGCATGTCAATTATTCATTGCCTTATGCCAAAATCACACTTACTTTATACGCAATTGCGAGGGGCGGCATTTTGGTATTGACAGCGAGTTATATTACTATCAATGAAGTAAACTAACTAGCGAGGAGCAATCAATGAGTTTAGAGGCTTTGGGAATGGTCGAGACAAAGGGGTTCGTGGGTGCAGTCGAGGCAGCGGATGCAATGGTCAAGGCGGCGAATGTCAAACTGATCGGCAAAGAATACATAGGTGCCGGTTACGTCACGATCTTTGTACGAGGCGACGTAGGAGCAGTCAAGGCTGCTACTGATGCCGGTGCAGCCGCAGCGCGGCGCGTGGGCGAATTGATAAGCGTTCATGTTATTCCGCGTCCGCACGGCGAGGTCGAACGCGTGCTGCCAAAAGGCGGTGCCGTCGGCTACAGCCCAGATGAAAAAGCACTTCAGGGCGGGGGCAAACAGCTTGGAGCGGGCAGCGCAGGTTCATCAATTTCCGGGACTCAGCAGGGAAACAAGACCAAGACGAAATAGAAACCTGAGCGTCGCTGCGCCATTCACGCGGTGAGTTAGCGTCTCGCAAGATTCAATTTTCAAATAGCAATGGCTGACAAAGATCTAGTTGCTCAACAGGAAGCACGCGACGCGGTTGAGGCCGCGTCGTTTGCCTTTCAGTCTGTCTCTAAACTGGATCAGGCTAAGATCGACGAGATATGTGAAGCAATGTCCCAAGCTGCTCTTGCTGATGCCGCCCGGCTTGGCAAAATGGCCAACGAAGAGACGGGTTTTGGCAAGGCCGAGGACAAGCGCGAAAAGAATCGTTTTGCTGCCGAGGACGTCTGGAATCATTTTCGCAACCTCAAAACCGTCGGCGTCGTTTCCGACACGAAAAACATAGTCGAGATCGCCAGCCCTCGCGGCGTAGTTGCCGCGATCATTCCTTCGACAAACCCAACTTCGACGGCGATCTTTAATATCATAATCGCGATAAAATCCCGCAATACGATTGTGCTTTCGCCGCATCCGTCTGCCGCGAAATGTATAGCTGAAACCACGCGTATAATGCGTGAAGCTGCGAACAAACACGGCCTGCCTGCCGATGCCATCATCTGTCTAACGACCTCGACTATCGAAGGCACCGAGACTTTGATGAAGAACAAAAAAACGGCGGTTATCCTCGCAACCGGTGGCACGGGCCTTGTGCGTGCGGCGTACTCGTCGGGCAAGCCCGCGTTCGGAGTTGGCCCGGGGAATGTGCCTGTCTTTATAGAACGCTCGGCTAATATAGAAAAAGCAGTTGCAGATATTTTGACGAGCACATGTTTCGATAACGGAACGATCTGCGCTTCTGAGCAGTCCGTTGTCGCTGATTCTCCAGTCGCTGCCGAAGTTCGTGCGCAGTTCAAAGCTCAGGGCGGCCATTTTTTGAATTCGACCGAGGCCGATGCCGTCGCAAAAATTTTGCTCACACCGCAGCGAACGTTGAATGCAGGTATCGTCGGCAAATCTGCAAAATTTATCGCTGATCTTGCGGGAATTTCGATCCCCGATGGAACACGATGTTTGCTCGCTGATTGCGGCGGCGTAGGGCGCGATCATCCTTGGTCGATTGAAAAATTGTCACCGACGCTGGCGTTCTTTGTCGCTGACGGCGTCGAAGCAGGTGCGAATCGCTGTCAGGAAATTTTGCAGTTTGGCGGCATGGGACACACTGCAGGTATGCACACCCAGGATCGTGAAGCCGCGATCCGTTACGGTGCGCAGATGCCTGCTGCTCGTGTGATAATTAATTCGCCGACGACACATGGTGCGATCGGTTTTTCGACTGATCTCGCGCCGTCGATGACTCTCGGCTGCGGTTCGTGGGGCGGCAACGTCACGTCGGACAACATCTCGCCGCACCATTTGATGGACATAAAGCGAGTCGCCTTTGAGACTAAGCCGATCAATAGGCAGTCTGTAGTAAGCAGTAGGCAGAAGGCAGTTGAGTTTCAAAATCAACCGGTTCGCACACAGCCGAGGCGAGAAGATATTGCTGCAATTGTTGACAGTTTTCTGAGCAAAAAGATGGCTGAAATGCCGGCTCCAGAGCCGCCAAAAAGGCAACCTCCGCAACAGCCAAAGGCAGAAGTTAAAACTATCGTTCACGAGATCACACCCGAAAACGCTGTCCAAAAGCCTGTTCCAATCGCCACTGTGGATTTTGTGAGCGAAGATGATGTGCGACGCGCTGTTGAAAGTGGCCAAAAGATCTATATTTCTAAGAAGACGATCCTCACGCCGTCGGCACGCGATCTCGGCGAGGAAAAAGAGGTTTTTGCGCGAGTTTAGATGATGACTGAGGCGACATTGGAAAAAGCGGTTTGCGAAAAATGCGGTGCTGATGTCCGCGAAAATACCCTGTTTTGCTACAACTGCGGATTTCATTTTGCTGATGCTGCAAGGCAAGCGAACGGTGCCGAGCAGCCGGCCATGTCAGCCGCGATGACCGATGAAACAAAGTCCGCTCTCGACGATCTGGCCGCTAAGTTTAAGTTCGATGAACCTGAAACCACCGACCCGTTTGCCCTTGCGGCGGCTGAGAGAAGACGGGCACGAGTTGCTCCGAAGAGGCAGAAAGAGGAAGTTTGGGAAGAAAATGAAGGGCGTTCAGGCGGTGCATTTTTTTTTATCTCACTAATGATCTTTTTGTTGGTAGCGGCTGTTGTGTTCATTACTGTTTACTGGAAATGATTTGATTTGAGGATTATATGGATGCACTTGGAATGGTTGAATGTTTTGGGCTAGTCGCGATGATCGAGGCAGCGGACGCAATGGTCAAGGCGGCAAATGTTAAGCTCGTCGGTTACGAAAGGATCGACGCGGGCCTTGTCACAGCAATAGTCCGCGGCGAGGTCGGCGCCGTCAAAGCCGCTGTTGATGCCGGGGCCGCAGCAGCTCGAAGGATCGGCACCGTCACAGCCACACATATAATCCCAAGCCCTCATGAAGAAGTTGACGAAGGAATCCCCGTTTTGCGAACCGGCGAAACCACCAGGAAAAAGATCTCGGGAAGTGTTCCCGAATAGCCTTTGAGAAAGAAATTTAGCCGCAGATGACGCGGATGACGCAGATAAGGAAATGATTTGATTATGGTTTTTTATATCTGCGTTCATCTGTTTATCTGCGTCATCTGTGGTTAAATTTCCTTTGCGGCCAAGAACCTTTAAATACTCTTAAAATGTAAACAGGCGGCCGGAGCGTTCGCGGTGCATGCGGACTGCTATTGATACGGCGTCGATCTGGTCGTCGTGGGTGCCTGAGGGGAAGTTGGCGGCTTCGTCGAGGAATTCTTCGTTCCATGCGGCTCGGACGAGGAAGACTTTGCCTTCTTCGGCGAGGGCGATCCACGGTAATGCTCTTGTTATTTTGTCGCCTTTTACTTTCACGCCTCTTAAAGCGCGTCCCTGGGTGAATTTTTCTCGTCTTAAGTCTTGGACTACGGCGTGGCCGTTGGCGGAGAGTTCGATGCCGTGTTCGGTGTCGGGTTCGGACTGGATGCGTCCCAGGATGTAGCGGCGCTGGTCGGGGTATTCGATGCGTGCTCGGTAACCGCCGTCGATATACATATTGCCGTTGCGGTCGAAGGCGATTCGTAAGCTGGCGGTGTAATCGGCGGTCGCGTTTGTTGAGATGCCGAGGTCGTAGCCGCGTTTCCATCTTAGGTTTGGCGGCGGGGTGTTTATTGTTTTGAACCAAGCACGTTTGAACAGGCCTCCTTCTGCGGGAACCGGATGCTGCTGATAGAGAGCGGCGAAGGAGTAACTGCCGAGTTTGCGTTTTATCTCGTCGAGTTTTTGTTCGTTGAAACGCTCTCGACAAAGAGCTTCACCAGGTTGCCGATTCAAAGGATCGGTCGATAATTGAGAATTGATAATTGACAATGGATAATTGGAAGAAATGTGTTCGGTGCTTTCTTCATTATCAATTCTCAATTGTCCATTTTCAATTTCAGTCGATTGTTCGACCCCTTCAGGGTCGGGATCGTGTTGGGCGGCATACCCAGGGTTGCGGCCTTCGGCCTTACCCTGGGCTATATTATTTGTCCCCTTCGGGGACAGGAGACTTTTATTTTCCATTTGCAGTTCTTTATTTTGCATTGCATCATCCTTGAGTGCACGCTCGTTTACACTCGCGTTTCCGCCCGTAGAAGCGACACTTGCGGTTTCTTCAATCCGCAATCCGCAATCCGCATTCCGCAATTCAGCGACCGCAGGGAGCGAGATGACTTCCCACTTTTCGGCGCCTTCTTCTTGTGATTCACGGAGCAGGCGGCCGGCGAGGTCGTCTTCGTGCCAGCGGGTTTGGATGAGGACGATCGAGCCGTCGGGTTCGAGGCGTGTGTAGATGTCGTCGTTGAACCAGTTGTAGAGATTGTCGCGGTAGGTTTGGCTCTCGGCTTCGGCTCGGGATTTGACGGGGTCGTCGATGATGATGAGGTTTGCCCCGAAACCGGTCACGCCGCTGCCGACGCCGACGGCACGCAATCCACCGCCCATTGTTGTTTCCCATTCGGCTTCGGAGTTTTTTGGCCGCGACGACACGAATGGAAAAGGGGAGTTCGAATGCGGAATGCGGAGTGGGGGCTGCGGGGTTTAGGGCAGGGTGTTGTGTTTTTTTTTTTATTCCTTGTTGTTCCGCCCTACGGTCCACACTCTTACACACGCGCTTTCCCCCCCGCTTATACTTCCCGCACCCCGAATCCCCCATTCCGCATTTGATCAGCGTCATCCATCAGCACGCGTTTGATCTTTCGCGAGAAGCGGTTGGCTAATTGCTGAGTGTGGCTGGCGATGATGACGTTCATTGCGGGGTCCTGTTTTAGACGCCATGCCGTATATCTCACAGTGACAAGTTCGCTCTTGCCGTGACGCGGCGGGAGGAAGATCATCAGGCGTTTGCAGAGGCCTTCGGTCACTTGCTTGAGGCGTTTGTAGATGTAAACCTGGTGCTTCCATTCCCAAGTCATCGTCGGCGAGACCCGCTTGAGCCATTCTTTGAACGCGTCGAAGTCAGCGGCAGTGTCAGTTCCACCTGCGGTAGCGGGTGATTGAGGATAATTAGCCGCAGATGACGCGGATAACGCAGATAAAGAAAGGATGTTATTTTGATTTTTATCTGCGTCAACTGCGTTTATCTGCGGCCAAATTCCTGTTGCATCTTCGCGTCTCTGCGTCTCGGCGGTGGGTTGCGTTAAACCACCCGCTACCGCAGGTGGTTCTGACAGGAGCGAGCGCCATCCGTAGGTTTCGATCCAGCCGGGTTTGCATGTGCCGCGTTCGAAACGTCGATATAGGATGCGGCGGTGGAAATCGTGATGGCCGAGGATGCGCATTTTGCGCTCGATCAGCTCGTGATTCTCGCCGCCGTATTTCAGATACAACTCGCGGCAGTCTTCGATTCTTTGCAGAAATTCCTCGGTGTTGTGCATCGCGATCTCTCGAGGCTGAAAGGATTTTTTCCAGTAATAATTACTAATTGCTAATTACTAATTAATAATTGCCTGCGGATAAACAGCCTCGCATTACAAGCTAGCAGACGTTGTTGCGGATTGAAACCCTATTTTGCGTAGATTGTCGTATTATGCACAGATTGCACAAAATGACGTGTTTTGCGTAGTTGGGAATTTAACCGCGAAATATGCGAAAAAGACTAAAAAGAGATGCCCTTAATTCGTGCGGGCTACTGTAGCGGCGATGAGCCCTTACTTACGTGCGGGCTACTGACACGTGGCTACTTACGCGGGGCAATAAACTTTGTAGTCGATCTCGGGGAAGATATTGTCGCGGTTCTCGATCTCAGTGAGAAGATGGATATCTTCAGTCTTAAGTCTTGAGTCTTGAGTCGTTAGAGAATCAAGCATTTTGGCGAGGAGGTCGAAGCGGTGGATGTGGGATTGGAAGCGGCGGCTGGAATATTCGACCGTTGTGCCCTGGTAGATTTGGAATGCCCAGTCGCTGGATTCGGCGAGGAGCAACTCACGCGCCATTTGG
>JANMDA010000189.1:0-1507 GCA_031376085.1 Chloracidobacterium sp. | reverse complement strand
AATACCGGAGATGGTATTGACGGCTTCCTCAATTTTGTCCGTAATTTCTGTCTCGATTTCCTGCGGCGAAGCGCCCGGATTTACAACCGTGATCGTGATCGTCGGGAAATCGATCTTTGGAAAAAGGTCGACTCCAAGGCTCAAAAAGGAAAATGCACCGACCACCACGAGAGAGAGGATCAGCATCGTGGCAAAGACAGGTCGCTTTACACAAATTTCAGCAAGCCATTGCATACTTCTTACCCCTAGTTCATCTGCCTGACAAAAACGCCGTCAGATAATGCGTTCAGATTTCCGGTCGCGATCATGTCGCCTTCGGCCACGCCTGATTTGACCTGAATCATTCCATTTTCCAGAAGACCGGTTTGGATCATCACCTGACGGGCCGCACCGTCTTTTATGATAAAAATGATATTGATATCGCCTTCTACTTTAACCGCAGACGCAGGTATCATCACGGCGTTTTCCGGTTTTGACTGCGTAATTCTCACTGTTGCAAATTGACCCGGTTTGAGAAGTCCGTCCGGATTAGGAACTTCGGCTTCGACAGTCAGAGTTCGGGCCGTAGCGTTTAGGTTCGGCAATATTCGAGCCACCTTTCCGGCGAAATTGCGGTCAGGATAAGCACTTGTTTGAAGCGAAATGCCTTGACCAATAGCAACTTTGCCGATGGATGCTTCGGGAACGTCTATCTTTAGCCGTAGTGGCGAAGTGCGTAAGATTGTAGCGATCTTTGTATTCGGAGCGCTTGGGGATATGTATTCGCCCGGATCGGCGACGCGCTCTGAGACGTAACCGCTGATCGGCGAGTAGATGGCTGTGTCGCTCACGCCTTTTCGCGCTTGTTCGACTTGTGTTTGAGCCGTAGCAACTCCTGATTTAGCGGTAGCAACCGCAGCCTCGGCCGAATTGATCGCACGAACTGCAACTGCGGCTGTCGAACGCGCTTCGTCAAGCTGGCCGAGCAGAGCGTCACGCTGTGAGCGTCGCTGATCAAGCGACGATTTTGAAACGTCGCCTGAACTAAATAGCTTTTCTGCACGAGTTAATTCTTTTTCCGCCAAAACGAGCTGCGCGGTGATCGATTTGACCTGTGAAAACGTATTGATGTCGAATTTTTCACCATCTTTCACACCGAGCCTTACCTGCGCCTGCCGTAATGCCGCAACGGCCTGATCGACTGCCGATTTCTGCTGCTCAACCTGCGCCTCGGCCTGTTCAAGCCGGATTTGCGCATCGCGCGGATCGAGCCGCACGAGCACGCTGCCCTTGGTGACAAAACTCCCAACGTCAAAATTTACTTCAACGATCTTGCCGGCGACCGCGGGTGCAACATCTGTCTGAGCATCGCTTGCGAGATTTCCCGTCGCTTCGAAATACGTCGGGATCTGCCTGACAACGGCCTGCGTCGTCGATACATCGACGATCTGCGGCTGAGCATTTGCGTTGGCGTTCGCCGAATTTGTTTTCGAGCCGCAGCCAGAATTTACGAGCGCCGTCAAAAACA
>JANMDA010000185.1:0-1793 GCA_031376085.1 Chloracidobacterium sp. | reverse complement strand
GGCGCGAATTCCAAAGTAGTCTTCCAAGCAGGCAGCACTTATAGCCACCAGCAAACGGGCACTCCCTCATTTTCGGGGCGGACTTATGCGAACTTTGAGTTAAACATCGCCGCAACGACACTCACGGTGACCGGAGGCAGCGCTGTTTCCATCAACAATCTGACAATTACCGCCGGAACGCTCAACTTTAACATGACCGGTACGCCCGGTCATTCCATCAAAGGGGACGTCTCAGTAGCTAGTGGCGCGACTCTGAATTTTGCACCGGCGAGTGCGGGAACGGTCAATCTCAACGGCACGTCGGCCCAGACGATAAGCGGCGCCGGAACGTTAACCGCCAACTCAGCCTTTTCTACGTTTGTGATTAATAACACCAGCGGCATATCCCTTTCAAGAAGCGTTACGCTCAATAGCGGTACACTCACATTAACGAATGGCAAGATCACCACGGGTGCCAACACGTTGACTCTCGGTTCGGCTGAAACGGTTACCCGAACAAACGGCTATGTGAACGGCAACCTTCAAAAGACCGTGGTCATCGCGGCGGGCGCCGGCAGCCAGACATGGGAGGTCGGCGACGCGACACAATACGCTCCGATCAATTTCGCCACCACGACCGGTGCGACCAACATTGTCCTCACCGGCTCGACCACTTCTGGCGATCACCCAAGCATCGCCACCTCAGGTCTCGACGCCTCTAAGACGGCGAACCGCTTCTGGACTTTGGCGTCCAACTCGGGAACCTTCACCAATGCAAACTTAACGTTCAATTTTAATGCGGCCGATCTCGACGGCGGTGCCACTACGGCAAACTTTGTGGTGAGGAAGTTCGATGCACCCTCGACTTGGGCTAGCACGACAACAGGCACACAGACCTCGACCAGTACGCAGGCCCTCGCGGTGAGCGGTTTCAGCGACTTTCAGGTCGGTGAAATTCTCCCTGCGGGGACAGCCACTAATACGGCCACAGCAACTGAAACATCGACACCAACCGACACGCCAGCGGTAACGGCGACAAACACCGATACGCCAACACCGACGAATACGGCGACACCAACAAACACTGCAACTCCGACAAACACGTCGACACCGACAAATACACCTACGCCTGCGACGCTCGTCATTAACGAGATTGATTATGACCAGGTTGGTAACGACACGGCCGAATTCATCGAGTTAAGGAATATTAGCGGCGGCACGATAAACCTCGATCCGGTTGTCGTTGAGCTTATCAACGGCGCAAACTGCTGCACGCCTTACCAGTCCTTCGATCTGCCGAACGTCAATCTAGCTGCAGGGGCTTATTATGTGATCTGCGGCGACGGTGCGAACGTACTGAATTGTGACCTTATTATTACGCCAGGCACTAACCTCGTTCAGAATGGATCACCCGACGCCGTTGGACTGCGCATTTCCGGCAATCTCGTTGATGCTGTTTCCTATGAGGGCGATACCGCTCCTCCGTATACGGAAGGTACTGGCACAGTAGCAGCTGATGATAATGTGACGGCCTTTTTCGGTCTATCACGCTTTCCCGATGGGCTTGACACGGATGTGAATAATCTTGACTTCACTTTACATTGTATTACCCCCGGCGCGACAAACATCTCGGCCACCACAGGATGCTCCGCTGTAAGCCCAACGCCAACCCCGTCATCAACATCGACGTCAACAAGCACGCCGACAAATACAGCAACCCCGACGCCAACTGAAACAGCAACTGATACCCCTACGCCGGCTGCAACCGATACATTTACACCGACTGCGACGGCGACTGAGACATTCACACCTAC
>JANMDA010000180.1:0-2529 GCA_031376085.1 Chloracidobacterium sp. | reverse complement strand
CCCTCTCCAGCCACCATTTATCTTCTGTTTATTCTGCATTGAGCTTCCATCAATGTGAGCCGACGGCCTTGTTTGTTTCTTCTGCTCTTTCTGCCAATTCGGTCCAGCGTGTCATATCAAGTTCAAGCTTCTCGTTCCGCTTCTGCTGCTCGGTGAAAAGTTCGTGAACCTTTCCGGCGTCGCTTGCTGCGAGCGCCAGTTCTTTTTCGATCTCCGGCAGCCTTGCTTCTGCGGCCGCAATACTAAGCTCTAATGCTTCGAGTTCGCGGGTTTCTTTGAAACTCAGCTTTTTGGGTTTTGGCTTATCAGCGGCGGCCGCAACGGCGGGCTTTGGTTTTGCGACGGATGTTTCGGCGGTCTTGAGCGTCGCTTCTTCGCGTTCTTTGGCTTCGAGATAGGCAGAGTAGTCGCCAGGATATTCGCGCACATTGCCGCCTGGTTCAAAGCGAAAGACATTTTCGACCGTCCGGTCGAGGAAGTAGCGGTCGTGGCTGACGACGATGAGGGCGCCGGCGAAATCGTCGAGGTATTCTTCGAGGGCGATCAATGTCGGGATGTCGAGGTCGTTTGTCGGTTCGTCGAGCAGCAGGACATTTGGCGAACTCATCAAGATCCGCAGCAGATACAAACGCCGCCGTTCGCCGCCGGACAGGTTGCCAATAACCGCGTATTGAGCGGCCGGCGTGAAGAGAAATCTCTCAAGCATCTTGCCCGCCGTTATTTGTATGCCTTCGTTGGTCGTCACATATTCGGCGACGTTGCGGATGTAATCGAGTACTCGCTCATCGTCATTTAGAGCGCGGCTTTCCTGATCGTAATAGCCGATATGCACGGTCGAGCCCGTTTCGATCTCGCCGCTGTCCGGAGCGACGCGGCCGGTTATCATTTCGAGAAGCGTCGTTTTGCCCGAGCCGTTGGCACCGATGATGCCGATACGGTCGTCGCGTTTCAGCAGATAGGTGAGATCTGTGATGAGCGGGTTTGTGCCGTATGATTTTGACACGTTGTTGATCTCGATGATCTTTGAACCAAGCCGTTTTGAGCCGATAGCAATATCAACCTCGCCCTTTGCCGCTTCTTTCGGTATCGCCATCAGCGAATGAGCGGTCTCGACGCGATGTTTGGATTTTCTCGTTCGAGCCTTGGCACCGCGTCGGAGCCAGGCGAGTTCCTTTCTTATTAACTGGTCTCGCTTATGGCCCTCGACCGCTCGAAGCTCTTCCTGCTCAGCCTTTTTTTCGAGATAATAGGCATAATTGCCGATAAAGTTTTGCACACCGCCGCGATCTACCTCAAAGATGCGGTCGGTCACGCGGTCGAGAAAATACCGGTCGTGCGTGACCAGCAGCAGCGTGCCGGTGTAGCGAGCGAGATACGACTCGAGCCATTCGATCGTGTCGGCGTCGAGGTGATTGGTCGGTTCATCGAGGATCAGAATGTCTGGTTTGAAAATGAGTTCGTGGGCAAGAGCGACACGTTTTCGCTGGCCGCCGGAGAGTGCTCCCATCTTTGCAGACGTATCGGTAATGTCCAGTTTTGTAAGCACCGCGCGGGCATTGGCCTCGATCTCCCAACCGCCGTTTATCTCAAGCTCATGCTGGAGTTCGGACATCCGTTCGAGCAAACCGGCGTCGTGAATTCCGGCGGCAATATCATGACAAGCGGCCTCGTAATCACGGATGGAGCGCATCACGCCTTTGCTCGAAGCAAAGATCGTCTCAAGGACAGTCAGGTTTTCGTCGTAGGCCGGATTTTGTGAAAGATATGCGAGTGTTTTGCCTTTTGCACGAGTTACGCGGCCGGTGTCAGGCACTTCAATACCCGCAATGATCCGCAAAAGCGTCGTTTTACCGGAGCCGTTCGCACCGATAATTCCGATCTTGTCACTATCCTCGAGGCCGATAGTTACATTCTCAAAGAGAGTGCCAAAACCATAATTCTTTGAGACATTTTCGAGCGAAACGATATTCATAAAATTCTTAGCTCGTCAATCTCCGGTAAATATTCGGCATTCGTTCTGGTAGGCTGAGAACGTCGTCGATGATCGTGTAGCCAACATCGCCGTAGAGATCTTTTAACTCAGCCTCTGACTCGCGGTCGATGGTAATGCAGAATGGCGTTACGCCAGTCGTTTTAGCTTCGGTGAGTGCTTCGCGAACGTCTTCGCGAGCGTAGCGTGCGTCGCCGTAATCATGATCGTACGGGCGGCCGTCGGTCAGGATTATCAACAGTTTTGTGCGTGCTTCCTGTTTCAATAATTTAGCTGACGCGTGACGGATCGCGGCGCCGAGACGCGTGTTGTTTTGAAACGTGATGCCGCCGATCCGCTTTTCGATCTCGTCGGAATATTTCTCTTCAAAATCTTTTACGATATAAAATTTCACATTGCGGCGGCCTTCGCTCGTAAAGCCGTTTATAGAATAAACGTCGCCGACTGCTTCGAGAGCTTCGCTCATCAACACAAGGCCTTCCTTTTCGATCTCGATGATCCGCCGGCCCGGATGTGTGTAAGGCTGAAGCGGATTTTTC
>JANMDA010000148.1:0-5074 GCA_031376085.1 Chloracidobacterium sp. | reverse complement strand
CGATCTCGATCGAAGAATATTTGGCGCAGGTCGAAAATGCCGAGACATACTACGATATCCTTGGCGTAGACTCAGACGCCGAGATAGACGAATTAAAGCGCGCTTATTTCCATCTCGCCCGCAATTTCCACCCTGACAGATTCCACGCGGAAGGTGGCGAAAATCTCCGGCGAATACAGCAGGCCTTCACCGAACTCGCACAAGCTCACGAAACGCTGAAAAACGAGGCTAGCCGTGAAATGTATAATTACCGTATGCGCAAGGAGCTGGTAGAACGCGAAAAACAGCGGGAATCCGGCGTTGAGCGCGACGTCAAACTCGAACAGGCTGACGAACATTTCGAACGCGGATTTAGCCTGTTAATGGAGGATGATCTCGAAAGGGCCTTGCCGTTTCTTGCCCGAGCGGTTCATTTTGCACCAAAGATTGCTCGTTATCACGCCTATTACGGCAAGGCACTTTCGGCCGATGATAAACAGCGGCACAAAGCCGAATCAGAGATGCAGGCAGCTTTGCGTATCGAGCCCAACAATGCGACGTTTCGCATCCTACTAGCCGAATTCTTTATTCAATATAACCTGATCAAACGCGCTGAGGGCGAACTGAACCGCCTTCTTACCATTTTTCCAGGCCATCGCGAAGCCGTCGCTCTGCTGGCAAGCATAAAAAAATAAGGCATTCGTTTTATAAAAATCCAGGCCGGAGTTGTTGATGCTCCGGCCCGTGTTAATGCTTCAGTCCGAACTTTCAGTCAGTGGCCGTCACATCTGACTTGTCCGGATGATTCACTCGCCTCTTCGGCTCAGCCCACGACGGAGCACGCGTAAACGATCCGTTGCCCGGTCGCGAGGCTTGTGCTATTTGCGTGCTTCCGACGGGCGTGTCGCCGGCGGCTCCGAACTGCTGCGAAAAGTAGCCGTTGCTGCTTTCCAGAATATGCCAAAAGCCGCTGCTTGCCCGCCAAACCGCGACATCCATTTTCCCGTCGCCGTCATAATCGCCCGGCACCGGAACATCGCCGCTCTCGCCCCACGGAATAGAGTCGTAACCCGCAAAGCCGTTCGTCGCATAGGTAATGTACCAGCAGCCGTTGCCATCGCCGTCGTCGTCAGGCCGCCAAAAAGCAATGTCGGCCTTGCCGTCGCCGTCATAATCGCCCGAAACCGGAATGTCGCCCTCCAGCCCGAACTGTTTATTGTGAGTCGTGCTGCCGTCATAATACGACAAAGCGATCATTCCCTGGGCCTCATGAAAGACGCCAAAATCGGCCTTCCCGTCGCCGCTAAAGTCCACGGAAACCGGCGTATCGTTTGCCGCTCCCCAATGAAAATCAAGATGCCCGTCCTCCGACTGTTCCACATGCCAATCGCCTGTTGACGGCCTGAAAACCGCTTCGTCGGCAACCTGATCGCCGTCAAAATCCGCCGAAGCAGTCTTATCCTCTACAGCCCCGAGAGCCGTCGTCGAAACGGTATTGGTGCTGCTCATCAGGCTGTACCAATGCGTATCACTCGCCCGATAAACCGCCATATCCGTCTTCCCGTCCCCATCATAATCCGCCGCCGCAATTCTGTCGCCCGCCATCCCAAATTCTCCCGAAGCATACCCCTCAGTCGAACCATCCTTATGCCAAACCAACTGCGACCCATCCTCCCGAACAACAGCAATATCACTCCGCCCATCACCGTCGAAATCGTTGACAGCTTTTCCTGGATCAATCGCCGTAGGGGCTGGCGTCGCCAAATTGAGTGTCCAGAGGCCGCGACCGTATGTTCCAGCCAATAACGTCGTGGGAGTATGTAGATGGGTAACCTTTATGAACGTAAGCTCCGAGATCGATACGTTCGCCGGCCCTTCCGTAACTGGAATCCAAGTGATCGCTCCGGGCGAAGCGGTAGCATTCGAAGTAACATAGATTCCGATCTCCGTCCCCACATAGAGGATATTTGCATTATACGGATGTCTGGCTACAGCCCTGATCGGAGCACACGGCAATCCAACCGTCGGGTCGGTTGGGGAGCAGGCACCCTGTAAGCGCGCACCGCCCGAAATATCTTGCCAAGTATCGCCGTTATTGGTCGTTCTGTAGAGGTTATCGAACGCGAATCCTCCGAATGCAACATACACAGTTTGGTCTGGATTCGAACTGCTGCTCTGATCGATCAGAATTTTTGTTATTTCGCGATTTGGCAGTAACGGGAGACCATTGGAATCCTCGTCCACTTTCCTCCATGTGGGCGTTGCTGTGCTGGTGGCCAATGCGTTCGTCGATCTGTAAAGATTTCCAAGCTGATTACCCACGTTTTCTGAAACCCACATGTAATTCGAATTGGACGGTGCCACCGATATATCCTTTACTTCCGTGGAAGTCGAGTTCGATTTGATCTTAAACCAGGCGACTGGGTTACCGTTTTTAACATTCGCGGTTCTCCAGACGCTCTTCACGCCCAGAAACGCGCGTTCGGGATCGTTAGGTGCAGGGTTTGTGATCATCGGCGTAAACCCTGCCGGATAGTCCCCACCAATTGTAGGGTTAGCCGGTTCCGCAATCACCGAAAGCGGGCCAGGAGAGGAGGCGGCGCAGTTATTAAATCGCAGCATGCGCCCATAGTTAAAAAAGTTATCCTGCCCAAAACAATCAGTTCCGTCAACGGTCGACTCCCCGCCATCGCCGCCTAAAAGAAATGCCGCGTCCGGACTTTGTCCGATCAGCCGGAGAGACCCGTTATCCATAAGGCCGCCAAAGATGATGGGAGAACCAGAACTCGCATCTCCCGAAACGGCGAAATACTGAGTGGTCTGCAATTTGTTATTCATAGCAGTCCAGCCGCTCGGGGTATTAGTCGGATAAATTTGGCCGAGCGCAGTTGTGATATCGTCGGTGTGATAGATTCCCCCATCTGTTGCAAGAAACACCTTTTTGTTGGTAGAGCCGTTATAACCCGGTTCATTGTTCACTGATTGCATGTCCGTGTGAGGATTTGGAGGATTGTCTAAAGGAAACCCGTTAGCTATCTGTCGTTCTTTCAAATGTCTGCGCTCCATCGATACTTCTATACAGAAAAGCTCCGCCGGTAATCACCACTGTAGGATCAGTAGGGTCAGCAGGAGGTACTGCCGGAGACACCCAGAAAGCAGGAACCCCTTGACTGATGCCGAATGGAACTCCAGTCAAACTATAAGTGGAAAAGTTTGCCCCTCCATCCATCGATCTGCTCATGACCGTTCGATTGTTTGCCCCGATAGCGTTACCATATTGCGCATAGACTGCGCTCGGCCCTGATCCCGGTGCCGATTTTTGAAAAGCAAAATGGATCGTTTGACTCGTACCGTTGCTATCGAACGGACGAGGGGTTGGCGACGGCCCCGGCGTGACCGGATGTTGTTCAAGCAATGATTGAGACCAACTCTGGCCTCCGGTGCTCGAATAGTATGCCTTGCACTTATTAGACGCGACGTCAATGGTAGAAGCTACTGCCCTTAAAGAACTGTTCGGGTCAAATTTTACGGAAGTCGCGATTGACACGTCTATCTTTTTAGTCCATGTATCGCCCCCATTAGTGGAGAGCATAACACCTCGATGAGCAGTCGGCCCACTACCTTCACCGCCCTCTATGGCGGCAAGTATTTTACTTCCGTCAGGCGAAACCGCGATGTCGTTTACATATGTCCATTTGTGATCCCAGGTTTCTCTTAGCCGCACCCAAGTCATTCCGCTATCAGTTGACTTGAACACCCCTCCGCCGCGCAAGCCTGCATGAAAGGCTTCACCCGTTCCCGCGTAAAGTATTTTACTGTTTGACGGGTCCATCGCGAGAGAAGCTACGCCAAAATTTTGAAGCCCGTTGTTCATAGCATTCCATGAGTTTCCTCGGTCAGAACTCTTCCAAACACCTCCGGTCGCTGACGCTGCATAAACAATACCGTTAGTCTCAAACTCCGGGTCGAGCACTATGGCCTTCTTCATCCGTCCCCCTATGTTCTGCGGACCTCGCGGCAGCCAGTTATTCGGCACTCCTGGCAGACGGTTCCCCTTATCTCCAAAACCGTCCGGCGGCATATGTAGAGCGAGGTAGTTGTCTCTCTGCGAGATCGCATCTGCAAGGCCGCTCGGATTAATAGAGCCGTCTTCTTCACGCAATGCTCCGCCGCGATACAACATCTGTATGCCTTCGTCAGTTGCCTCAGGCATATCTTCCTTTTCTTCCTGTAGTTGGTTCTGCCCAACTTCAGTTTCCTGTAAATCATTGTTTACATAAAAGTAGTAACCGCCAAAAATAGACGCCGCAACGCCAAGCACTGCGACGATGCATAATAGTAATCTCTTCATTTTGTGTTCTCCTCCCGTTTGGGTCAAAAACGGATATAAAATCCGTAGGCTGCGGTGGAACCAACAAAAAAAGCAGTTGGAAGTTGTCGTTAGTTTCAAAAAATTGGGCTTTGCCCATCGATTTGCGGAAAAGCTATGCTTTTCCGTATGCACCCCTTGACCTCGCGGCTTCGCCGCCGCTCTCTATCTAATTATTTGGATCGGCGGCATAGCCGCCAGAATTTTTAGTCAGCGAACGGAAAAGCGGAGCTTTTCCGCACATCAACGGGCATAGCCCGGTTGCACAAGATCATCCTCAACGACTGCCAACTGCCGACGGCCTACTGCTTACTGGATTCCAGTTCCCCGAAACGTCCCCCATCAGCAAAGCAATAAAGTCCTCGCCAGAGAGACTGGAATTAATAGATGAATACGTCCTATTAACAGGCACAAAAATCCAGTTACCGGACGCACCAAAACCGCTCAACCCAACTGTGTAACGCGCGATCTGCCCCGCATCGAACGATGACAAAGTTCCATTGCCGCTTACATCGGCGACGATCAACTGATTGCCAGTCAATGGTGTTATTCCGGCAACGTGTTTTGCGATCAGGCCTGCATCGAATGACGAAATACCATTCGCTCCGCCAGTCTTAGATGGCGTTACCGTATAAGCACCATTTCCGAATCCGCCCAATGTGTAAATGCCATCAGCACGACTCGTTGCCGTAACATTTGGCGAACCCACAGCACTCAACAGCACAC
>JANMDA010000104.1:0-5105 GCA_031376085.1 Chloracidobacterium sp. | reverse complement strand
ATTACTGAAAAATTCGGACATCGTCACTCTTCATGTGCCATCTGATGCGACAACGCGGAACATGATCAACCCCGACACTCTCAAGTCGATGAAAAAAGGCAGCATCCTGCTCAATTACAGCCGAGGCGATGTCGTCGATCTGAAAGCTCTAAAAAACGCTCTCGACAAAGGCCATCTTGCAGGCGCGGCAATTGATGTTTTCCCATCCGAGCCGGAAAAGAACGGCGACGCTTTTTCTTCAGTCCTGCAAAATCTGTCAAATGTAATTCTGACGCCGCACATCGGCGGTTCGACCGAGGAAGCTCAGGCAAACATCGGCCTCGACGTGACCGCAAAGCTTATAAAATATCTCGAACTCGGCACTTCCGAAGGCTCGCACACCGTTCCGCCCGTGTCCCTGCCGCCGCAAAGCGGAACGTATCGCATTCTGCACATTCACCGCAACATTCCGGGTGTGCTCGGCCAGATCAACTCGCGCCTCTCAAAACGCGGCCTCAATATCACCGGCCAGTTCCTCAACACCAATCCCGAGATCGGCTACGTCATCCTCGACGTCGATTCGCGCATTTCCAAAGAGGCGTTCGAGATACTCAAAGACATCAAAGGCACTGTCCGTGCGAGAATGGTTTACTAGGAATTTTAACCACAGATGGTCACAGATAAACACAGATATTTTTTAAGTTCTTATCCGTGTCTATCTGTGTTCATTTGTGGTTAATTTTTTACGCTTATGAAATTTCTACTCTGCATCGTCACTTTACTGTTTGCCTCTCAATTTGTTTCCGCCCAATGGATCAAGCAAACGGTTAATACCACTGCATCGTTTCGCGGTCTGTCGGTCGTAAATAAAAAGATCATCTGGGCTAGCGGCACCGACGGAACAGTCATAAAGACCATTGACGGCGGCAAAACCTGGAAAGTAATGACCGTACCCGGTGCCGAGAAGCTCGATTTTCGCGACATCGAAGCATTTGACGCCAACACCGCTTACACCCTGAGCATCGGCAACGGTGAATCGTCGCGTATTTACAAAACAACCGACGGTGGTGGGACTTGGAAAGAGCAATTTCGTAACAAGAACGATAAAGCATTTTTCGATGCAATGGCATGTTGGGATAAGAACAACTGTATTGCAATGAGCGATCCGGTCGATAAGAAGTTTGTCTTGATAGAAACAAAGAACGGCGGCATGAACTGGACGCCTGTCGATACTTCGACAATGCCCGAGGCAAAAGACGGTGAAGCTGCTTTTGCCGCCAGCGGCACTTGTCTCATTACCCAAGGTAAAAACAGTGCATTTCTTGTAACCGGCGGGAGTGATGCTCGCGTCTTTAAATCTACGGATCGCGGCAAAACTTGGCTTGCTTACGACACGCCGATAGTGAAAGGTTTAGCAGGAAGCGGTATTTTTTCTATTGCAATGCGTGACGATAAGAGTGGGGTGATCGTGGGTGGAAACTACGAGAAGCCGGAAGGTCATACAAACAATGTCGCATCGACGAGTGATGGCGGAAAAACGTGGAAGCTAGGAAGCGGATTAAGCGGCTATCGTTCTGGCGTTGCATATGGTGATAACTACCTGTGTGTGTCAGTAGGAACGAATGGCGCGAGCATCTCATTCGATAATGGCAAGTCCTGGGACAATCCTTCTGTGGAAAACTACAACGCCGTCCAGTCAAAAGGGAAATATGTGGTTTGGGCAGTCGGAAATAATGGGAACATGGGCACTACGCCACTCAGATTGCCAAAGGCACGGAGGAATAGTGCTTTCGACAGTAACAATAATAGATGAATTGGTACGACATTCTCGGAACGCTTGGCGTTGGTATTATTATTCTCGCTTACATTCTGCTACAGATCGGGCGTTTGCGGAGTGAGCAATTGGCGTATTCGGGGATGAACGCGTTCGGTGCGACACTTATACTGATCTCGCTTTATTACAGCTTTAACTTCCCGTCCTTTGTAGTAGAATTTTTCTGGCTTATTATCAGTTTGTTTGGGATCGGCAAATATTTAGTTAAGAGATAACACTCGCAGGCTGGCAGCCTGCGTTCCGACAGATGCATAATTTTACAAGCATTCCATTTAAAACCGAGAAGTATCATGGACTAGCTGAGGTCAATGGTTTTGCGAAGTTTTCGAGTGCCGGTATCGTCGTCGAATTTGAGACAAAGGCATTAGGTCTAGTCTCGCTAGGCGTGGAAGAAGGCCGCATCTCTCTCCAGGATATTCTCGACATAAAGTTCAAAAAAGGCGTCTTCAAACGCGGTGCCAAGATCGAGATCCGCACAAAATCGCTTGCAGCAATGGCCGGCCTGCCAAACGATGACGGCAAACTCATTCTCAAAATAAAAGCCGAAGATTTCGAACGCGGCCAGGACGCCGTTGATAAAATGCAAAAAGATATATCGGCTTACGCAGATTCCCTCCCGCCCGCACACACGCCTGTGAGTGTTTTATTTGACGAAAGCGAGGACGAGACGCAGGAATTAAAGCATCAGTAGTTTTCAGTTTTGTATTATTTGATCAAAAATTTATCGCGAAGGAAACTATATGCCTAAATATGTAATAGAAAGAGAAATTCCGGGAGCAGGTGATCTGACCGGCGAACAACTGCATGGCATCTCACAGACCTCCTGCGGCGTACTCAACGAACTCGGCCCGCAGATCCAGTGGGTGCAGAGCTTTGTTACAGGCGACAAAATATATTGCGTCTATATCGCGCCCAATGAAGAAATGGTCCGCGAACATGCCACGCGCGGCGGATTTCCGGCGAATAGCATCGCAGAGGTCAAAAACGTTATCGACCCGACAACGGCAGAAGGATAGTGGCAGACCAACAAAACAAACCTTCAATTAACGCCCCGATGCCTCCGGCACATGCCCAACGCGCAGCATTCATCGCGGTGTTGTCGTTTCTATTCTTTCTGGCGATGATGGCCGCTTTCTACATTCTCCAATCGATGCTGTATTTTCTGCTGGCAACGGCCTTTCTTATCGTTTATTTCGTTACGATGATCTCGTTCGTCCGCCTGCGCCGCAAGGCAGGAAACTCTAACTAGTGCCTCAAACTCCTCATATCGAAAAGCACTTTACCTCCGGCGAGGTTGTCCGTGACGTCGTGATCGGAATGGCGGACGGCCTGACTGTTCCGTTTGCCCTTGCTGCCGGACTAACCGGAGCCGCGACTATCTCGACTGGCATTATCGTCACGGCAGGCTTGGCAGAGATCGTCGCGGGTTCGATAGCAATGGGTCTAGGCGGCTATCTTGCTGGAAAATCCGATGCCGAGCATTACGACAGCGAATACAAACGCGAAATATACGAGATCGAAAAACTGCTCGACCATGAAAAGGACGAAGTAATTGAGATACTCGAAAACTACGGCCTGACACGCGACGAAAGCACGCCTATCGTGGAATCTCTGGCAACGCGTCCAACTGATTTTGCCGATTTTATGATGCGTTTCGAGCTCGGCCTTGAAAAACCTAATCCAAAACGTGCCCTGACAAGCGGTGCAACCATCGGCGGAGCATATATTTTTGGCGGCATGATACCGCTGATGCCGTATATTTTAGTGGACGAAGCCCATGAGGCTCTGAAATGGTCTGTAGGCATTACCGTAATTGCACTATTCATCTTCGGCTATGTAAAAGGCCAGTTCACCGGTTCAAAGCCTCTGAAAAGCGCGATTCAAACATGCCTGATCGGCAGTATCGCCGCCGCTGTCGCATTCTTCATTGCCCGCCTGATCGGCGGCTGACGGGTACGAAAGTATCTCTAATCTCGCTGATTATTTTCTGGTTTTTTCGATCTGTTTGATTATCCTTACGGCCTGGTCGCGGGCGATCAGCGGAAGGCGTTCGTCCGTGGATAGTTCAGTTAGCAAAGCGATGAGATGCGGCGGGTCGGATATTTCGTTTTGCTTGATGTATGAGCCAAGCGTATTCATCAGGCCAGGAGTCTGAAGCGGTTGGTTTTGGCGGGCGATCCCTATCTCAAACTTCCAGGTGTATTCGTTACCGATGCGGCGGTATTCGTCCATCACGGATTTCGCCTGTTTGTTTTCGGTCCAATTGTATTTTGCTGTTCGAGTGCGTCCATCCTTTTTTACCGTGATCGTGATGTTTCCCATATTCGAATGGTCGCGCGGGGTTTGATACTCCTCTTTCGAATCTAAAAAATTGAGTGCTGTAAAAACAGCGGTCAAATTTGCCATTGTTACAGCCGTTAACTGGATCGGATCAGTGAGAATGTCCTCAAAGCCGCTTTTGAGAAACGAGATACTTCCCTTGCCAACCTCGTCGTGTTCGATCAATATACGCTCGTAAGTAAAACCGGGACGCGTGAATTCGTAAAAATAAACGGGTGAATAAGCGGCAGCCGAAGAAGTATTAGCATTGCCGCTTGTGGGCCTCTCATTACGTTTTGTCGGTATCTCAACGGGGATGGGCTGCGGTGTATTAGCATTCGCCGGTGTCTTGGCGGGCCTTTTTGTTTTTTTTGTCTGAGCGATGACGCATGTCGCAAAAAGAAGCAGACATAAACTAGTAATAAAGACCTTTCTCATCGTTTGTAGTTTAGCGAAATGCACAAAATTGCGCCAAATTTAAGATGCGGTGAACCCAAAGGCAGTTGGAAAAAAGGAAATATTTTGGCCCAGATAAACGCAGATCAGAACAATCATTTTCTCTGTGTCCTTTGTGTCTCTGTGGTGAAATATCTTATTCGAACTTGACCGAGACGATCTTTGACACACCGGCTTCCTGCATCGTGACGCCGTAAAGGGCACGCGCGGCTTCCATGGTGCGTTTGTTGTGGGTGATGACGATGAACTGCGTCCTTTCGGACATTTCGGCGATCTTTCCGGCGAATCGTCCGACGTTGGCATCGTCAAGCGGTGCGTCGACCTCATCAAGAAGACAGAACGGCGACGGGCGGTATTTGAATATCGCAAGGATTAGAGCAATAGCGGTCATCGCCTTTTCACCGCCGGAAAGAAGCAGGATATTTTGCAGACGTTTGCCCGGAGGTTGAGCAACGACTTCGATGCCGGCTTCGAGAATGTCGTCGGATTCAAGCAAAGTCATTTCGCCGCGTCCACC
>JANMDA010000096.1:0-6301 GCA_031376085.1 Chloracidobacterium sp. | reverse complement strand
ATTATTCAGTTCGATTTGATGATCTGGCAAAGCTAATTGCCGAAAGAACAGGCCTTGATGCTGCACAAGTTGCCGATACGCTTTTCAAGTGCGAAGAGATCATTCGCGGCGAGCCTACGAATAAAAGTGAGGTTTTAGAACTGTTTGGCGAACTACGCTTATTTGAAGAAAAACTTGGACTCGCTCGCAGCCGCAAGTCAGGATCAGGCCGATGACATTGAATGCATTAATCATTTTGATCATCGTCTTTTTTTTGACGAGCGTCATCGGCGTCGTCACAGGAAGTAACTCCTTGATCGCTGTGCCGGTGATGTTTCAACTTGGACTTCCTCCTGACCCGAAAATGGCAGTCGCTACGAATATGTTCGCCCTTGTTTTTATGTCAATTGGCGGCGCTATTCCGTTTCTGCGACAGGGAAAGATCGAATTTGGCAAAATCTCGCCGCTTATTGCAATAACGATCGTTGGTTCATCTCTCGGGGCCGCGATTGTTGGGCTAATTACAGGTGAGTCGATAAAGTTGATCGTCTCGGTGGCGATGATCGCCGTCGTACTCTTTACTCTCGTAAACCGGCGTTCGGGCAATGAAAAGGCAAAACCAGTGTCGCTTTGGGCGATGATTTTGACTTTTATACTGACGTTTTTTTTGGGAATATACGGCGGGCTTTACAGCGGCGGTTATGTCACGATCCTGACAGCGACGCTTGTCGCATTTTTCGGTATGACTTATTCTGAGGCCGTCGCGAATACCAAATTCATTAATGTTTTTTCGTCGGCCATTGCGACCATTGTCTTTATGTGGCAAGGTTTAGTGGATTATAAACTTGGTGCGATCCTCGGTGTGACAATGTTTTTGGGTGCCTACGCCGGAGCACACTACGTCACAAAACTAAACGATATTTGGATAAGACGGATATTTTTGACAGCAGTTTTACTGCTCGCAATAAAAACACTTTACGATTTCATTTTAAGATAAATGTTGAATCAAACACCTTCTACAGTTGCACATATTTTGAACGAGCTTCGCAAGACTATCGTCGGGCAGGACGAGGTCATCGAACAGATATTGGTCGCGGTTTTGGCTGAGGGACACGCGCTGATCGAGGGCGTTCCGGGCACGGCAAAGACACTTGCGGTGAAAACGATTGCTAAGATCATCGGCGCTAATTTCTCGCGTATACAATTTACACCCGATCTGATGCCGTCTGACATCACTGGCACCAACGTTTTTAATATGCAGACGTCGCAGTTTAATATGCGTCACGGACCGATTTTTACCGACATTCTGCTGGCCGACGAGATCAACCGCACTCCGCCTAAGACACAAGCTGCCTTGCTCGAAGCAATGGAAGAGCGCCAGGCGACCATTGACGGCGAGAGCTATCCTTTGTCGCCGCTTTTCACGGTGCTTGCGACAGAAAACCCTATCGAGTACGAGGGCACTTATCCGCTGCCCGAGGCCCAGCTCGACCGGTTTTTGATGAAGATATTGATCGACTATCCGGACGCTTTGGAAGAAGGAGAGATCGTCGCCCGCTGGGATGCCGGGTTTAATTCAAGGCATCTTGATCAAGTGTCAATCACTCCTCTACCTGATGCGGCTGCAATACAAAGATGTCGAATGGAAGTTCGCGAGATGCGGATGGAACACGGCGTTCAAAAATATATCGTAGAGATCGTACGGCGAACGCGAACACATCCGACGATCCTTTACGGAGCCAGTCCACGTGCGTCCGTAGCTCTTCTGCTCTGTTCAAAAGCTCTTGCCGCAATTCGAGGGCGTGATTTCCCGACGCCTGATGACATTCGCGATGTTGCTCCGCCCGTCCTGCGTCATCGGCTGGCACTGCGTGCCGAGGCCGAGCTTGATGGTGCGACCGCAGACGCCGTGATCTCGGATATTCTAATGACTGTCGAAGTTCCCAGATAACAAATAATTACTGAACTTTTGGCTTGCCGCCTTTTACCGATGACGGTTTGTCTTTCTTTGGCTGACCGGGTGCAGATTTGTCCGTCTTGGGCGGCGTTGCCATTGGTTTTGGAGTCGTGGCAGATGCCGGAGTTGCTTGCGTCGTGTTTGCGGGCTGGGTCTTCGGAGTCGGCGAAGGTTTCGAGGCAGTTGTATTCGTATTTGCCGGAACGGGAACAAGAATAACTCCACCATCCTGCGGCATGAACTGGCTGCCGGGGTTGTTCGGATCGATCGTGTAATATTGTCCGCCCGGCGGAATATACTGCGCGGGAGGAGCACCGGTTGGCGGTGCTCCTCCATTTGCCCATGCGTTGTAACCATCGCCTCCGGGCAGCGAATCCATCTGAGTTGTATTGGAATTTTGAACTGCCATGATCTCAGCCTCAGTCATCGCCGGTAACTTTGCGAGACTTTCTTCCTGCGCTCCGGTCGCCGGGCCAATAGGCTGCACCGGTAAACTTCCGGCATCGGCTTGCAATTGAGTTGTTGGACCCGTCTTTTTCGTCGATGTTGCATATATCAATGCGACAGCCAGAAGCGAGATGCCTGCTAACACAATAAATGCCGTTTGCCAAATATTTCGCTTTGGCGCGGCAGCGGCTTTTTGTTGAACAGGAACACCGCCTGAAAGGAGTTCAAGATCTTCCGCAAACGCACGCATCGATTGATACCGTCTTTCGGGATCAACCGCGATCGCGCTGAGGATCATTGGTTCAAGATCGGGCGGCAGATCGCTGCGAAATGCCGATAACGGCGCAGGCGGCTCGGAATCCTGTTTGAGTTTCAGCTCGTTTGTTGTTTTTCCAACGAACGGCACGACGCTGGTGAGCATTTCATAAAGGATTATTCCAAGTGAATAAATATCCGAGCGTGCATCCAATTTCGCAGTGTTGGCGTATTGCTCCGGCGAGAGATATTCAACATCGGCATTTAAATTCCACCCAAGCGGCTGCACACCAAAGTCGAACACTTTACCCGTCTCACTCGCATCGTCTCTTGAAACAAGTATCTTTTCCGGGCTGAGAGCACCATGAAGCAAGCCTTTAGCGTGAGCAGAAGCGATGCCTGAGGCAGCCTGATTCACGATATTTAACACGAGTGAAACAGGAAGAGCACCATCCCGTTCGATACGGGTTTTTATATTATCGCCTGCGGCGTCTTCGTAAACTGTGTAGGTTATTCCGCGTGGGTCAGTACCGAAATCGGTGACGTTAAGAATGTTCCGATGTGCCGCCTGCGAAAGTGTCTTTGCCTCGGCCAGAAAGCGTTCGACAAACCGCTTATCGACGGCAAGAGCAGGCGCAAGTATCTTTACCGTCACGGCCTTATCCATCATAACGTGCCAGCCGCGATAAAGAACACCGAGATCGCTGTCGCGAAGGATCGATTCGATCCGGTATTTCTCGGCTATTATTTTTCCTTCAAACTCGTCGATCATCTGTTTTTAGAACGTATGAAATGCCGTCAGGTTGCACCAAAAGAATGATAACTCAAAATCACTATGATCAAACAAAAATCGCGGACGCGGCTTTTAATAAACCTCGTCCGCGATCATATTATCAACATTTTCGATTAAAGTTTGACGAAAACGATGAGCAGGGCAAAGAGCACCAGTGACTCGATAAGTGCGAGTGCGATGATCATAAGCGTCTGAACCGTTCCGGCTGCGCCCGGATTGCGGGCAGCACCTTCAGCGGCACGCGAACCGACTAGGCCCTGGCCGATGCCTGCCAAGCCGGCTGCGAGGCCGAAACCGATACCGCCGCCGATGGCTTTCGCAGCGAGGACCGACGATTCGTTATCGGCTGCTTGAGCAAATGTTGAAATTGACAATAAAGCAATTGCCATCATCGCAAAAAATACAAATTTTAAGTTTTTCATTTTTATCTCCTTTTTTGTTAAATAAGAAGACTTTTGTTCTGTCGTTTTCAACTTGCTGGCAATGTTTGCCGGGTATTATTTCGCCTCACTTCCGGTATGCCGCGGATTTTATACTCCCAAAGAGTCCGCGTCTCCTGCGTGCGGGCATAGTTGCTATATCGCAAGTTTTCAAATCGACGTAATACGTCAGTCTTCTAAATTGAGCCAACTAAAGTTGGAACTCAAAACTTTTATGCGTGAGCCATCGCGGTTTCGCCGTGATGCTCTTCGCCGTGATCGTCATGCGGCGCGTGCGACACTTCGCCGATGTAGATCATCGACAAAAGCGTAAATACGAACGCCTGAACAAATGCCACAAACACGCCCAACAAAGTCAGTACGAGCGGCACAATAAAATGTGTGAAGGGCGGCGCCAGATTTGTGATCTGCACAAACACCTGCTCGTCCGAAAACATATTTGCAAACAGACGAACACCGAGCGTAAACGGCCTGATCGAATTACTGATGATCTCGATAAAAAAGATCAGAATTGTGATCGGGATCATTAACAGCGGCAGCTTCGGCCCGGCAAAATGCTTGATATGGCCAAAAAGCCCGTTTTCCGAAATGCCGATGTAGTTGTAGTAAACAAAGGACGAAACACCGAGTGAGAAGGTCACGTTTACCGATGCGGTCGGCGACATAAACAGAGGGAACTGGCCCATCAGATTTGATACGAGGATCAGAACGCCAAATGTCGCAACGACCGGGAAATACCGGCCTCCGTGTTCGCCGATAATGCTGCCGACCATATCTTTTACAGCAAGATAACCGGCCTCGAGTGTAAGCTGGCCCGAAGACGGGTCGTCCTCGGAAAGCTTACCTTTGAGCAATTTGACGACGATGACCGTGATGATACAGGCGATAATGAACATTATCGTATACCACGGAATGGCATTTTCAAGCGTGTACTCTGAACCGAATACCTTCTCTGGCGTCGTACCGAAATTTGCAAAAAACTTCTCCCAGAGCGGCTTTGTGTAGGTCAACTCAAATTGAAGAGCAGGCTTGCCCAGATAGTGGTTTACAAACTCTACGATCAGTGGTTGATGATGGCCGCCGCCTTCTGAAAATAAGAACATCTCTAAAAATCCTTCTTAAAAAGAACTCGAAATAATATTTTTCAATCCCTGTATAACAACTGCTAAAGCAAATGCCGAAAGGCCCAATATTACCGCTGCGACCGGAGCGATGTCCGTTATATAGATCAGCAACAGAACTGCTCCAAGGGCAACGTAACGCAATATGTACTTTGCGGCGAGCAGTCCGGTCGATGCCATTTCGGCATTTACGAACATCGCCCGTGTAGAGCGTTCGAGCCAGAAATAATTGACGAAGGAAAGAATTCCGCCAAAAATAACGCCAAAACCGAACGCCTTGCCGCCGAAAACAAATCCGGCGATCGTGCTCAAAACTACAACCGCGCCCATCACGATCAAAATGCCGCGATGCGAGATCTGCTGCGTGTTTTCGTCAGTTGTCAAAGAATCTGAATTCTCGCCCATTCTCGAATCCTAAATTCTACAAATAAAAGCCGGAAATTTCAAAAGCTGACGGCAAGAATCGGACACTCAAGCATGCATAGTCGATCTTGCCATAAAAATTCTCATCTCAAATTTGTGCTGTGTCACATAATGTCACACTTTGTCATATAAAACAGGCCGTTTTTTACCTGTAAATATCTGCAAAGATTGAGCTTACAAAATTCAGGCAATTCGTGCTGCTGTCCCAAGTGTCCCAATCACTACCCATGTTTTTGCTCTGTCCCACCATTTTTTGTAAAAAATATCCGCCTCATATTTTTGTTGATTTTGAATGACAAAATCATAGCTGACATTGCATCTGTTGTCAAGATTTTTATTTATGAAACACGTTTGGACAATGCACAAGCACGCACAGTGAGTAGAGCGGTGCTTGCCATGCTGAGTGTTTCGCCCTTACTGACGTGCGGGCTTGTGCAACTGAAACACTTACCTGTCCTCATCATCACGCGGCATGATAGTCCGGATCGAGGATTCGGTTTTTGACGAATTAAAAATTTGAGATGAAATCCTAAAAAACTGAACAAATCCGATAATGGAGCCAAGTACGAAACCAGCGATGATTCCCCAGTGTGAACTACTTTGTAATAACCAATCGGCACCCCAGCCGATAAAGACCATAAAGGTTATCGAGCTGAAAAAGACTAGGCCAGCTGACCATGCAAGGCCGCTGCGCCGTGAAGTTTCATCGAAAGATTCCGGCTGATATTCTATATATTCTATAGGCTCTTCTTCCCACTGATTCTCGGTCGCCGTTTCTTTCCACGGGTCGTTCCAAGTAGAATTTTGCGGCTCATTTTGCTCCCAGTAATCGACTGATTCAACGGGTTGCTGGAAATCCGTTCTTTGAGCCTGTTGCTTTTTTTCT
>JANMDA010000015.1:0-2426 GCA_031376085.1 Chloracidobacterium sp. | reverse complement strand
GTCGGCGGCAGCGGCGTTGTGAATGTCTTGATAGAGCCGAGGGCAGTGCCGACTGAATTTTGAGCAAGGGCACAGTAAAAATAGGTCGTTCCGGGACTTAATCCAATCACGCCTTGTGAAAATGCAACCGAAGATGTACCTGATCCGAGTGCCGATCCGCCGGTTGCGGGTGCTCGTGTTCCGAATGAGTCATTACACGTTCCCGGACTCGTTGCAGCGTAGCGGAACCATCCTGTTGTCGAATTACCTCCGGGATTGCCTGAGCCATTCAACGTCACCGTCGTTCCAGTTAGAGATGTCGCACTAACGGTTGTCACCGTCGGTATTGCTGCGAGTGTTGTGAACGACAACACTGACCCAAAAGCCGTTGAGGAGGAGTTTCGTCCTATGGCGCAGAAATAATAGGTCGTTGCGGCAAGAAAGCCGCCGACCCCTTGTGAATACGCAACTGGCGAAGTGCCCGATCCGAGAGCCAAGTCCGATGTGCTCGAAGATGGAACACGCGTGCCGAATGAATCGTTGCAGACTCCGGGATCGGTCGTGCTGAAGCGGAAATAGCCAAACGCAGTCGTGCCGTTCGGGTTTCCCGTTCCGTTTAGAATTGCCGTAGCGAATGTCACGTTTGTGGCAGCAGTTGTTGTCATGATCACGGTCGGGGCCTCGACATGAAGAAAAAGTTCGCCGCCTGCCAGAGTGAGCGTCGGAGTGCAACCGGAGCAGATGCCGTTGCCGTTTACCGTGACGGACGTTGGAAGCCCTGCTACAGAGGCAGTTCCGCTTTTGGCTATGAGTTTGTAGTTGCCGCTCGATAACGGAGTGCCGCCGTTCGTTACGGTGACGGTTACGGGGTTGGTGCTTTGCAGCGTGAGAGTTCCTGATAAAGTGACTGTCAGAGGAGCAATTGTGCCGTTAAATGCCGAAAACTGTATCGGGCTGTTGGCGGCGGTTGTTAAGCCTTTTGTGCTGCTTGTGTTTATTGTTCCGGTTGATGTTGTTCCGCTTGCCTTCAATATCTGTCCGCCGGCAAGAGTTAGTTCGGTCGTGAGAGCAGTTACGTCAAAGACGCCGCCTGCGCCGATCTCGATGACCGGCGAATTTGAGATCGAGCCCGACGCGATCAAGGCTAATGCTCCGCCGCTGACGGTTGTGTTTCCTGTATAAGTGTTTGGGGCCGCAAAAGATACTACTCCTTCGGCTGCGGCGATCTTTGTAACCGTAATGCCCGAACCTACAGCACCTGAAATGACTCCGCCAAAAATATAGTTGCCGTCGCCGCCGATAGTAATAGTGCGCGTCGCGGCTCCGAGCGACATGTTATTGCTGAACGTCAGGTCCGCCAAACTGAGCGACTGTGGAACATTTGCAGTGAGCGCTCCTGCCTGAAAATTACCGCCGACGGTGATGCCGCCGGGATATTGGCCGGTGAAGTTGAGCGGTGCGGCTCCCGCGATGGTTCCGCCGTTGATGGTGAGCGAGCCGCCCGAGCCCATTGCGTTTATGTCCCGCGCTGCGAGCGTGCCGGAGTTCAAGACAAACCCGCCGCCAAAAGGCCCGCCGGATGTTGCGAAAACGCCCGCGCCGCTTAGGCTGAATCCGACGGTAGCGATGTTCGACCACGGCTGCGTGCCTGCGTCGAATGTTTTTCCTGCGCTTAACGTGATCGGATTGATCGTTGAGGCCGTCCCGCCGATCCTGCCGCCTGTGGAGGTGATCGTAAAATTCTCCGTCGCGTTTATTCCGCCGACTGAGATAGTTCCGCCTGCTCCGGTTCCGTTAACTGTCGCAAAATTCGCGGTGTTTCCCGCTGTAAAAGACGTAGTAAACGGCCCGGCATTGGTCGCCGCCCATTTCGTGTCGGAAAGCACGCTGCCGTCGCATGCGAAGTACTGATTAGCAAGCGGCGAATAAGCAAAGCCGAAAACAAGCGCGGAAGCAACGGCCAGCAGCAATGCAGCAACTCGAACTGCGATAGATCTTTCAGTTTGAGATTTAATAGAGAAGTTATAGATCACTCTAAATCCATTGTCAAGAAAGTGCGGGCCATGTTCAAGCTTATTGCGCTGAAAAGGCTGCGTGCATAACACGCAGCCTTTTTTATTGGTCGGGAAACGTTTTTAGCGACACCGGTTACGGCGTGACATAGGTAAAGGTCTGGTATGTGCGGCTGGTTGGACGGTCAACGTCGATGTCTTCGACTGTCAGGAACAGGCCGAAATCGCTGAGGGCCGTTTCGCCGCGTATCTGTGCCGTGTCCTTTTTACCAACGTGAATTACCTGGCCGATCTTTGTATAGCCTTCGGTACTCGATGTCCAGAGGACGAATCGCTTGTTCATCGGGGACTTTTGCAGATCGTCGAAATTCATCCTGATCTGTATCTTGCCGTCAACAGGCTTTAGATAAGCCTTTGCTTCAAGGCCGCTAAGCT
>JANMDA010000439.1:0-2992 GCA_031376085.1 Chloracidobacterium sp. | reverse complement strand
CGCTGACGGAGCCACTCTGTATCGAACCATTATCGCCGACGGCGTCACGATCCCGGCTGGCGAACATTTTGAAAATGTGGCGATAGTCCGTGCAGACAGCGTCCGCAACTGCAAAGAAATTCCGGAGAAAGCACTCAAAGGTTACATTCAGGGCGAGAATTATATCGTGCCGTTGAATTGATAAGACTCGATGACTCAACCACTAGAAAGACTCAAACAATTCTTACGATCAAAAAATCTGTCCGACGATTTCGAATCGCTGACGGCCGATGCCTCGACGCGCGAGTATTTCCGTCTTAATTGGAAAGGCAGAAGCGTCATTGCTTGTGTCTATCCCGAGCCGTTTGAAGAAGCGGCACGGACATATCTCGATGTCACGACTCTTTTTCTCGTTGGAGGATTACCGGTTGCGGAGATCCTCGATTTTGACGGCAAGCTGGGCGTTGTTATTCAGGAAGATCTCGGCGATACGATCCTGCGGGATGTGATCGCTGAAGCAGATTCGGCACGCCGAAAACGTCTTCGCAGCGAGGCCATTTCGCTGATCGCCAGAATTCAATTGCTGACGCCAAAGGCATTTCAAATGAATTCAATCGCGTCGCGCCTCAAATTCGACACGGAAAAGCTTGAGTGGGAACTGAACTATTTCAAAACGCATTATTTTGAGACATTCTCGAAAAGGAAACTTTCCGACGAAGACGATCTGCGGCTTTCTGCTGAGTTTCACGAACTCGCCATCGAGCTTGAATCGCGTGCCTCTGTTTTATGCCACCGCGATTTTCATCTGGCAAACATGATGATCGACAGCGAGGGTAAAATGCGGATCATCGATCATCAAGACGCGCGCATCGGTTCACCTACATACGATCTGGTGTCGCTTCTTCTCGACAGAATAACCGAGCTTCCGTCGCCCGAATGGCTCGCCGACAAACGTGCATATTTCCTTGACGTCAGGCAGCGTCTCGGATTGTCAAAGATCGATGAGGATTCCTTCGCCTACGAATTCCGCCTGCAAACCATACAGCGTTGCCTTAAAGCTGCCGGGACATTCTCCTATCAATCAGCCGTGCGCGGCAAAACGCATTTTATCCCTTTCATCAAGCCGATGTTTGGTATCTCAGTTCGCGGAGCTCGAAATCTTGGAAGATTTCCTGCGATCCAAGAGATACTGACTCGCGAACTGGCCTGATCACACACGCAAATAATCGCCTCGCCAATTCTTAATCGCCAACTTGATCTCTTTCGGCTTGGCAAATTCCCCGTTCAATGTGCGCTCGATCAAACCGGACAACTCTTCATCCGACGCAAATCTAAGTGCAATTATCTGACCTGTGCGCATGCCGTCGGCACGCTTGGCCAATTCCAGCGAAAGCACATCGCGATAACGCAGCCGTTCTTCGAGCCGGATGACTCTATCCTGCGCTTTCAGAGCCTGCAGGCGCGATGCTAAAGCCAATAGAATAAGCGTTACGCCGAGAAGTGTCCAAAAACTAAGTGCCCAGCTCGGAGCCATAAAAAAGCGAACGAGATGAGAAAGGAAATTGAGAGCGAGCAGCGGCATCACGACAAAATGAAACAGCGGATACCAGCGTGTGTGATTGGAATAATTTTGTTCAGCCATAGGGGAAAGTCTCCTGTTATTAGAGTTTTGTCTGTGCCATTGCTTCGGGTGCTTTGCCGGTGAAATCCTCGCCCGGATTGACGAAAAGATTTTGTTCAAAACGATACTGCTTATCGTAAAGCTGCTTATAACGGCCGTTGAGTGCTATAAGTTCGTCGTGACTGCCGCGTTCGAGTATCTCGCCGGCTTCGACGACAAGGATCTGATCGGCACTGCGAATGGTTGAAAGTCTATGAGCGATAACGAATGTTGTTCGGCCTTCACGCAATCGCAGCAAACCTTCCTGGATCAATGCTTCGGATTCGCTGTCGAGGCTGGAGGTCGCTTCGTCGAGGATCAGGATGCGCGGATTTGCTAACAACGCGCGGGCAATAGCAATACGCTGTCTTTGTCCGCCCGAAAGTTTTACGCCGCGTTCACCTACGATAGTGTCGTAGCCGCTCGGGAATTTCTCAATAAACTCATCGGCATTTGCGATCTTGCAAACTTCTTTGATCTTGTCCAGATTCGCTTCCGGATTTGAAAAGCGAATGTTGTCGAGTATCGTACCATCAAACAAAAAATTGTCTTGAAGCACTACACCAAGTTGCCGTCGATAGTCTCGAAGCCGCACAGACTGCAATTCTTTACCATCGATCTTGATGGCACCAGTGGTCGGCTGGATAAAATTTAATACCAAACTTAGGATCGTAGATTTCCCCGAACCGCTTGAACCAACAAGAGCCGTCGTCGCGCCCGCTTTAGCATGAAACGACACACCTTTTAGGACCGGGACGCCTGCATCGTATTCAAAACACACATCCTCAAAATCGATAGTTCCATCAACGTCCGGCAGCGGGTCCTTGCTTGCGTCTTCCTCGTCTTCGGTCGTCATCGACATTATCTCTCGGATGCGGTCAAGCCCGGCGAGAGCTTCGGTGATCTGCGTGCCGATCGAGGTCAACTCGATCACCGGCATTGCCAGCAGAAATGTGAACGAGATATACATCAGAAAATCGCCAAGCGTCATTGTTTTGTCCTGCACGGCGTTGCCGCCGATGACGATCATCACAACGGCAATGGCGCCGATTATGACCGACGAAAATGACGAGATCGCCGAAACGCCCGTAACAGTCTTTGCTACGTTGCGAAACAATTTATGAGCGCCGCGTGCGAACGACAACTCTTCACGCTTCTCTGCCGTATAAGCTTTGACGATGCGGATGCCGCCGAGTGATTCGCCGAGGCGGCCGGTAACATCGCCGGTTATTACATTCCTTTCCTTGAACACCGGACGAAGCACCTTAAACGCATACATCAACGCTCCGCCAAAGATCAGGAGCACTACGAGCGTCACGCTGGTCAAGCGCCAGTTTAGGTAAAACAGAACGC
>JANMDA010000437.1:0-4002 GCA_031376085.1 Chloracidobacterium sp. | reverse complement strand
CGACAGGGAGCGATAACCGTGACAAACGGAGTGAAATCCGGCCTTGGTTCTGCAAGCTCGGTTTTGAAGAACCGCAAATACTCGATCCCGCCGCGAAAGGATTTGAAACTGAGCAGGATCAAAATAGCCGCGAAAAAATAGAACAAAAAGATCATGAACAGTGACTAGCCGTAATGTTTTTTTCTGACAATATTTTGATCCAAAACCGGCTGGAGATACTCGATTGTTTTTGTAACAGCGCCGCGATTGCTGTTCATCACGGCGAGAGCATTTGAACCAAGCTCAGTTCGTTTTTCTGAATTTGTAAGCAGATCCTCGATCGCTTCAGCTAATTTTGTAACGATATCTTTGTCAGCCAAATGCGGCAGTTGAATAAGAGCACCTATGTCTAAGAATTCTTTTACCGCCGCATCGAAATTTGCTGTATGCGAGCCTGTGATGATCGCCTTTCCCGCTGCCGCCGGCTCAAAGATGCTCTGGCCGCCATGCGGAATGAGGCTGCCGCCGACAAAAACTATCTCGGCAAGAGGATACATTGCTCGAAGTTCTCCAATGCTGTCGAGAAGGATAATTTCAGCAGATCGGTCACCGGACGACTCAGTACTCGAACGGCGAACCAACGTAAAACCAGTTTTCTTAGCAAGTTCCGCAACCTCGTCGAATCTCTCAGGATGTCGCGGAACGATCATCAGCCGCGATAAATTGGCGTCCGCTGATTTCTTGATTTCCTTGAATGCTTCAAGTATCCATTTTTCTTCAGGCGAATGCGTGCTTGCTGCAATAATGAGCGGAGCCTCCGAGCTGATCCCAAATCTTTCAAGCATTTTGTCAGTCAGAGCAGCTTCGTTTTCGTGTAGGTCGTGATCGAATTTGACGTTGCCGGTGACGCGGACTTTGCTCGCCCGAATGCCGAGTGACATCAGACGCGTCGCGTCGGCGTTTTCCTGCATCAATGCCATGTCGAGGTAGCCGAGGACGCGTTTTACAAACTTTCGTATCTTGCTGTAGCGGTTAAACGACCGTTCGGAAAGCCGGCCGTTTACAATGCAAAGCTGCGCGCCGCTGTGATAGGACTCACGAATAAAATTGGGCCAGATCTCGGTTTCCATCAAAAGAACAACGGATGGTTTTATGTGTTTGAGGGCGCGGTGAACTGAAAATTTCCAGTCGAAAGGGAAATAGAAAACAAGGTCTGCAATGTCGGCAAACGCAGTTTGAGCAAGTTGTTGTCCGGAGCGGGTCGTTGTCGAAACGACGATCGCGAGGTCGGGAAAATCGTCTTTGATCTTTATAGCAAGCGGCCTTGCAGCGTTGGTTTCACCAACGGAAACGCAATGAAGCCAAACTACCTTCTTTCCTTTACTGTCGAATGTGGGCAAAAAGCCTAGCCGCTGTTTAAAACCGGCAGCGTATTTTCCCTTAAAGATGGCATCGAATAAAAATCGCGGCAGGAATAGTATAAACGCGAAAGTATAAACAATGCTGTAGATGAGGAACATCCGTTAGCCTTGCGAGCCAGTCTCCAGATTATTTTACCCGTTCCATGTATCTGGCTTCGGTCGGATTGACTTTGATCTTTTCGCCTTCGACAATGAACGGCGGCACGGACAAGGTCACACCATTTTCGAGCGTTGCGGGTTTGTTCGAATTCGAGGCGGTCGCGCCCTTCAAAGGCGGATCGGTTCGCGTTACGGTCAATTCCATCGTCGCCGGAAGAGCGACACCGATAGGCGTGCCATTGTAAAACTCGACCTCGATATTTAAATTCGGCATCAGCCACTGGGCCGCGTCGCCGAGTTCGTCCTCGGTCAGCGAGACCTGCTCGTAGTTTTCCGAATTCATAAAATGATGATGTGAACCATCGGAATAGAGGTAATCCATCTTGTGCTGTTCGAGCACGACTTTATCAAGCGTGTCGTTCGAACGAAAGCGAAATTCAAACGAATTTCCGGTGATCAGATTCCTCAATCGTGCCTGCACCATCGCGCGCAGATTGCCCGGCGTATGGTGATGAAATTCCATCACACGAACGGGCGAACCCTCGTGCACAATAACCATTCCTTTTCTTATATCGTTTGCTGAAATTGCCATAAAAACCTACGAATACTCCAAATTACAATGAAGGCAAAGGAGTAAGTTTAGTTTTTTTGCAGGGCTTTTGTCTAGCGAACGGAGCTTTGTCGCCTTACTTCTATCATCTATTTGTCAGCGTTTTCACCCTTTTTGAATGGCAGCGGCGGCGGCTCCTCGCCTTCCTTCGGATATTCGCGCTTGATCGATCCATAAATCATTATTATCTGGTCGATCCATTCCTTTGCAGTTTCGTTCGACGGGTCATACTTCATTGCTTTACGATAGTCCCCAAGAGCCGAAGCGTACTGTCGTGCTTTGGTCAAAGCCTCAGCACGGTTGAAATATGAGGCTCCGAGAGCTTTTTTTACCTCGTTGTCGGATGGCTTTTTGCCAAAGGCGACCTCGGCGGATGCGATCGCGGCATCAAATTCTTTGGTGTCAATCGGGTCGCCGCTTTGCGTCCATTTTGATTTTTCACTCGCAGGTGCGTCATTTTTCGGTGTTTGATTTTCTAATGAATGAGCGATCGCCGTTTGCGGCTTTTCACTTTTCGAAGTGACGACTGCATTATTCGTATTCTGCGGCACAGGCTTTCCCGCGCTGTCACAGCCAAATGAGGCCGATAAAAGAAGCGTTATGATAATAAATTTCATTGAATTTTTATTTTTTGTCTATATATGGCCGAGCCTGGACGATATAAATGCGTCCTTTCATTATACCCCATTCGATATCCTGTTCCTTTTTGGCACCAAAAATGGTTCGTATCCTGATCGCCGCCTTTGCCAGAGCTCGTGTCTGCAAATCGGTTAGCACTCGTTTTTTTGTTCCTGCACAATTATCGACAGTTTCCTTCAAATCACCGTTTTCATCAAACGTCAGAGCGTTTTGCTGCTGCGATAGTGTCATCACGATCACGGAATTGGATTTCGGGTTGAAAAGTACCTGTTCCGGTATGCCTTCGTTGTTCGGAACCTTGGAATTGTGCCCGCAGACGGCGCTGATGTAAACTGCATTTTTGTTGCGGTCGTCAAAAGGATCTTTTGTGATCATTACACCGCCGCGATCCATGTTGACGCCGGTTTGCACCAAGGCAGACATGTAAACGTCCGACTGGCTGACATAATTGCGAACGCGCGCTTCGTAAGCGTCAAAATTCCAAAGCGACGCCCAGACTTTTTTTATGGCATCGGCGAGTTTGTTTTCATCGACAACATTGGCGACGCTCGAATACAAGCCAGCACCGCTAAAATTCGGCAGATCCTCGCTGTTTGACGAACTGCGGACAAAAACAGGCTTGCCGCCAAGCTGAGTTTTCCACTTATCGATCAACTCTTTTTTGAGATCATTATCGAACTTGCCGTTTTGGATCGCGCTCCGAAATTCTTCCAGTCTTTGACGACGGACTCGAGGATTGTGGACAAAATCATTATCGTCAGTCAACTTTTCAATCGTTTTGTCAAAGCCGTTGTCCTTTATGAATTTGTCGTACCAATAAAACGGTACGGAGAAGCCGTCAGGAATTGTGACGCCCGCGACCTTCGCGTTGATCATTTCGCCTAGATTCGCCGCTTTTGATCCGTAAGCGATGCTGTCCTTTTTTCGCATTTCGCGCAATCCCGAGAGCTTTGTGGTTTTCAGATCGATGGGTGGAATTTGTTCGTCAGGTGAATTGAATCTTGTTTTGATGTCTTCTGGGGAAGCGCGGTCGAGTTTATAATCGGTGAGGTTTGCTTCGAGTTTGAAGACGTAGGTGTTGTACTCGCGGAACAGCTTGTCGGCGTCCTTGATGTAGACATTTGGAATGTTCCATCCGCGGGCCAGGATGTTAATATGCGACAAAGGCGTCGATGGCTGCGCGACAATGATGCCGCGAACCGGCGGCAGGCTCAGCGGCAATTCGCGGAGCACTATGATCTCGTTGTCGCCGAT
>JANMDA010000435.1:0-5609 GCA_031376085.1 Chloracidobacterium sp. | reverse complement strand
AGGTGATTCAGGATTCGGAATAACATCACTAGGCCTTGCGATAAAATGTTAGTGTCAAGTGATATGGTTCCCATTTACCGAAGGCGGTCTTACCCCATCGATCGTAGATATCGAACTTTTCTTCAAGTGACTTGGTGCACTTTATTCTGACAAAAACATCACCATTACTTGATCCACCGCTCGCCTTGAGTTCAAAACTCTCGCCCGGATATTTGCTTGAAAGCTCCTCACGAAGACGTGATTCGAGTTTGTCGGCCATCGCAGTCATATAACAGTCTTTGCCCAAATCCGCGGGACACTTCATTCCAAACTGAAACTCGCCTTCATAAATGAGCCACCTTGGTGGCCAAGCGTAAATAAAAGCTTCTGCTCTCTTTGCTTCGGCAAGAAATCGCCGAGCCTCGCTTGCGGTCACAAACTCGCGTCTTTCCGCTCTCAAATGTTTGAACTTTGGTGCAAACATTTGGAGCTTTTTAAGATCGAAATAAACGGAACCTTGCTCAGTAACCATTTCGTTGCACTCGAGATTGATCGGCCATGAGTCGATCGATTCACCATTTTTTTGAAGAATGATCTGGTAGTGATAGCCACAGGCGTGTTGGTATTGCGGTTTTTTGAATTTCCAGGCTTTTTTTATTGCGTTCAGAACCGGGAGATCATCAGTGTAAAACTCTCCCATCTTTTTTTGGAGCGGATGATTATCGTGATGGGAAAATATACCCAAAAAAGTGTAGCCGCCATCTTCGAAATGATATTTTTCAAAGGGAGCGGCTTGACCCAGACACGGCATTGTAAAAAGTAATAGCAGAAAAGTAAATAATGTCTGGCGCATTTGTTTATTCATCCTTCATTTACCTTCAACACAGCCAAGAAAGCTTCCTGCGGAATCTCGACGCGGCCGACTTTTTTCATTCGCTTTTTGCCTTCTTTTTGTTTTTCGAGGAGCTTGCGCTTTCTGGAGATGTCGCCACCGTAGCATTTGGCGATGACGTTTTTGCCCATGGCTTTGACGGTTTCGCGGGCGATGACCTTGCTGCCGATGGCGGCTTGGATGGCAACCTCAAACATCTGCCGCGGGATGAGTTCCTTCATTTTTGCGGTCAGCAACCGGCCTTTTGAGACGGCTGTATCTGAATGCATAATGAGCGAGAGGGCATCAACAGGCTCGCCGGAGACGAGGATGTCGAGCTTGACGAGCTTGCTAACTTTGTAGCCCGACAAATGATAGTCGAGCGAGGCATAGCCCTTAGAAACGCTTTTCAGACGGTCATAAAAATCGAGAACGATCTCGTTGAGCGGAAGTTCATAGACGAGCATGACGCGGTCGGTGGTGACGTATTCAAATTTTTGTTGAATGCCGCGTTTTTCGTCGAGCAGCGGCAGTATGCCGCCGAGAAATGTGTCATTTGTCAGGATCGTCGCTTCGATAAAGGGTTCCTCGATCTTCGTAATGCGCCCGACATCGGGCATTTTTGATGGGCTGTCGATCTCGGCAACTTCGCCGTCGGTCGTCGTCACGCGGTAACGCACGCCGGGTGCGGTCGTTATTAGTTCCAGGTTGAATTCACGCTCGAGACGTTCCTGAATGATCTCCATATGAAGCAGGCCGAGAAAGCCGCAGCGGAAACCAAATCCGAGAGCCGTCGAACTTTCCGGTTCGAAGAAAAACGATGCGTCATTGAGCCGCAGCTTTTCCATCGCATCGCGAAGGTCTTCGTACTGAGCTGAATCGATCGGATAAAGACCGGCAAAGACCATCGGCTTTACTTCCTGAAAACCGGGCAGGGCCTCGGTGACCGGTCTCGCGGCATCGGTTATCGTGTCGCCGATCTGAACGTCCGCCACAGTCTTGATCGAAGCGGTCAGGAATCCCACTTCGCCGGGGCCGAGTTCGTTTATAAGCGTCGGGCGCGGGCGATTTACTCCAATGGTTTCAACCAGATATTCGCGTCCGCCGTTAAAAAACCTGATCTTGGTGCCTTTTTTCAACGTGCCGTCAATAACGCGGAAAAGCACGATCACGCCGCGATAACTGTCATACCAACTGTCGAAGATCAGCGCTTTTAGCGGCGCGTTGCGGTCGCCTTTTGGCGGCGGCACCTTGGCGACTATAGCTTCAAGGACGTCTTCAATGCCGAGGCCTGTCTTTGCCGATGTAAGAACGGCTTCGCTGGCATCAATGCCGATGATATGTTCGATCTGATCGCGAATGCGCTCAGGCTCCGCCGACGGCAGATCGATCTTGTTCAATACAGGAATGAGTTCGAGGTCATTTTCAATAGCTAGATATGTATTTGCAAGCGTCTGGGCTTCGACTCCCTGCGAGGCATCGACGACGAGCAACGCGCCTTCACACGCAGACAGCGACCGCGAAACCTCATATGAAAAATCGACGTGTCCTGGCGTATCTATCAGATTCAATACATATTGTTTACCGTCGCGAGCCTTGTAATCAAGCCTCACGGCATGTGCCTTGATCGTGATTCCGCGCTCGCGTTCGAGGTCCATATCGTCGAGCAGCTGCGCTTCCATATCGCGTTCGGCAACTGCACCCGTGATCTGCAAAATCCGGTCGGCGAGCGTCGATTTGCCGTGATCGATATGGGCAATGATCGAAAAATTTCTTATCTGATCGGAGTTCATACTTAATTAAGCCAAACTATCAAGACTAGCAAAACCCGCAGGGAACTGCACCTGATGGGTAAGTTATCACTAATGTGTGTGCTTGCATACATACCTAATCACGTTGAAGTCTTACTATTCAAACACGACGAAACACACGCCGGATCATTTTTTTGAATCCGTTTTGATAAACCGGTCGAACAAAATATTCATGAAAGCAACGGCTTTTTTTGAAGTGGTTATATCGCCGCAAACATTAACAATTACCGCTCGGGGTTATATCTCGATGCAGCTTAGAGAAAAGATTTACAAGGGGGAAAATGAATAACAATTTTACAAAACAAATCGCAAAATGCCTTGCCGTAACGGCTTGGATAGTTTCCATGTCGGTGGCTCCAATACTGGCCTCTAGCCACGGCGAGGCGCCGCTAATCAGTATGGACAGGTTTGCTGACAACACAGACACTTACGCCTTTCGCAGCGTCGAAGCTGGACGCAGCGGATTCGTGACTTTGATCGCAAATTACATTCCATTACAAGAGCCTTCAGGCGGGCCGCAATGGTTCAGGTTTGACGATTCGGTTTTCTACGATATTAAGATCGACAACACGGGTGACGGCCGCGAAGATGTAATGTACCGCTTCAAATTCACCACAAACACTGTAAACAGCAATACTGTTTTGGGCCATTCCACCGTCAACGAGGACGGAGTAATCAGCAGTCTGGCCGACATTGATTACAATATGCCGCAGACGTACACGGTGCAGCGTTTTGAGGGGCGTTTTACCCGGGGAGTTACGATTGCACAAGGCCTCCGTACACCGCCGGCAAACATCGGCCCGCGTGTAACGCCAAATTACGAAACGAATCTCGGCCAGCCCGCCGTCTATAACCTTTCAAATGGAGGAAAAGTTTTCGCCGGTAATAGGGACGAATATTTTTACATTGATCTGGGTGTTTTCGATGCTCTTAACCTCCGATCTATCGGCACAACGGGCGGTATTGATACGACCCAAAACTATAATGTGAGCACGTTAGCCATCGAAGTACCGATCTCAGAACTAACCAGAAACAGGACAGTTCCGAGTAGTCCAACAGCTTCGGATGCAGTGATCGGAGTATGGGCGACTGCCAGCCGCCAGTCCGTACGCATTATCAACCCGGATGGAACACAATCCAACAACGGCGCAATGCGCCAGGTATCGCGCCTCGGCAATCCGCTTGTAAACGAAGTTGTTATTCCGCTCGGATTGAAAGATGCTTTTAACAGCCTCTCGCCGCAAGTTGACGGAACGATCCCGCAGGTCGTCCAGGCTATTACCGATCCTGAGCTGGCGAGATTGCTGCAAGCGGTTTACGGCATCACTATTCCGCCGCCGCCAAGAAACGATCTCGTCCAGATTTTTGGCACGGGAATTCCTGTAAACAGCGTCACGGGGCCGAACTACACTACGTTTCTCTCCGACGGAACAGCACACGAGTATCTGAGATTAAACGTGGCCATTCCTCCGACGGCAATAGCCAGCCAGAACAGGCTTGGGTTGCTTGGTGGTGATGTTGCTGGTTTTCCAAACGGTCGCCGCGTTTTTGACGACGTTACGGACATTGCTCTGCGTGCCGTGTCTGGCGGAACGCCTTTCACTCCGCAGACCAATATCGCGCCGAACAATACCTTGGGCGACGGTGTCAGCTTTAATCCGGAAGGGCCGCTCCTCACACGCTTCCCCTACTTACTGCCGCCTAACCAAGGCAACCAGCCACGCACATCGAATCAGCAAAGAGTCGAATTCCTGAAAGAGGAACACGATTCAGGGCTGATTCCGACGGTCGATTCAAACGGTTTTCTGTCGAATTAACCGGCGCGGACACTTTTTTACCCGGAGTTTCTATGCTCCGGGTAAAAAATGTGCCGGCTTTATTCAATCGAGGTGGGTGTGCGATCAAAATCTTTAAATTTAGCAGTCCTTTTGTCCGTCCTGTTTCTTATTGGAATAGGCGGAGCCTGTTCGTCAAATTCGTCCTACAGCGAAACCGCAAAGGCAGAGCCGCATATTGAAACAAGTGAAAGTGACCCCGAAATTGCGACTGCACTAAAGCTAGTCGAAAAAATGCCTGATTCGCCACTCGGTTACACGCAGCTGGCAATTTTGAATATCCAGAGAGCAAGGCGAACCGGCGATTTTGTTTTAAACACCAAAGCCGAAATGGCAGTCAACCGAGCTCTCGAAATTTCTCCACAGGACGTGCCTGCCCGAAAATTACAAGCATCTCTTTTACTGACTTTCCACAAATTCTCTGAAGCGCTTGAAAAAGGCAACCTGCTCAAACAGGAATTTCCAAACGACGCATTTGTTTACGGCATCCTGACCGATGCCAATGTTGAGCTTGGCAATTACGAGGCCGCGACCGAGGCCGCCCAGAAGATGGTCGATCTCAAACCTAACAGCGTATCTTATGCGCGCGCGGCTCATATTCGAGCTTTGTTTGGAGATCACACAGGCGCGGTCGAAATGTATACGCTGGCAGCCCGAACGACCGACCCAAAAGATACTGAGGGGCAGGCATGGTGCCTGGTTCAACTCGGAGACGAGCATTTCAAATACGGTAAATTTGTCGAGGCTGAGAAAGTATATGACGAAGCCCTTTCGATCCTTCCGGATTTTTACATGGCTCTCTCAGCAAAAGGGAAAATTAGGGCAGCTCAAAATGATCTAGACGGAGCGGAAAAAGCGTTGACCGTAGTGCTTGGCCGCGTGCCGAACGTCGAATCCGCAGTATTGCTCGGCGATATTTATTCCAAAACCGGCGACAACGATAAGGCTAAAGTTCAATATGAACTTGTCGAGCTTATGGAGCAAAAGATCGGGCTTAACAACGATCAAAAACGATTGGCACTTATGTGGGCTGATCAAAATATACGATTAAATGAGGCACTTGAAATTACGGAAAGGGAGCACGCCGAGCGAAGCGATATCTTCACCGAAGAC